>DAOTUF010000587.1:0-2291 GCA_034437495.1 Chloroflexaceae bacterium
GCGGGGGGCGGGTCCAGCACGAGGCGAGCCACCCCATTGCCCCCCGTCCCCGCATAGAGCGTGGTTGTTGTCGAAGAAGAGGGGTCTATCACCAGGTCGGTCACGGTCAGGTCGGGCAACCCCCGGCTGAAGGGGTGCCAGCTTCCTCCCCCGTCGCTGCTCTGGTAGACCCCCCCATTCGACAGACCGGCGTAGAGCACCGATGGCCTCAATGGGTCAACCACCAGGGCATTGACCGCGACGTTAAAGGTGTCTGACTGCGCTGGCAGGCCACTGTTGGCAAGCTGCCAGGTATTCCCACGGTCCGTGGTGCGATACACGTGGCTGGTAAACGAGGCCGCATAGAGCGTCGAGGGCGAGGAAGGAGCCGCCACCAGGAGGCTGACGGGCTGATTTTCCAGGCCAGCCGCCTGCCAGTTTGCTCCCCCGTCGCTGCTGCGGAAGACGCCCCCGTTCGTGGAACCGGCGTAGAGGATGGCCGGCGTCCCCACATCCATTGCCAGTGCCAGGGTCGCAATGTTCCCGGCAGGCGCGGGAACAGCTTGCCAGGTCGTTCCCACGTCGGTGCTGCGGTAGATACCGATGCCCTGACCGGTGGTGTAGAGGATGGTGGGAGTAGTCGGGTGGATGAGAATCGCGTCGATGGTGGCGGATTCGGGCAGGCCGCTGCTGGCAGTTTGCCAGGTTGTTCCCGCGTCGGTGCTCTTGAGCACCCCATTGTAGGCCCCTACGTAAAGGGTCGCCGGGTCGGAGGGGTCAATCTCCAGGGCGCGGACCTCCGGCTCTGCCAGGGCAAGGTCCCCAAAACTCCACGTGGTGCCCCCGTCGCGGCTGCGGTAGAGGCGCTCCCCCGATGTCGCGTAGAGCGTGGTGGCGTCGGTCGGCGCGGCCCGCACCTGCTCAATGCTCACCGCATTCATCCCGGTCGTCTCCACATCCTGCCAGCTTTCCCCGCTGTCCCGGCTGATGAACAGCCCGGTGTCCTGCACTCCGGCGTAGAGCGTGGGGGGTCTGGCGGCATCGCTGGTCAGGGAGACGACCGGCGCTCCGGGCAGTCCCGCAGAAACACCCTGCCAGCTTTGCCCTTCGTCGCTGCTGCGGTAGACCCGTCCCTCGTCCTCGGTGCGGGCATAGAGCATGATGGGGGCAGGCGCATGCCCGATGGTCAGGATGGCGCGGAGGTGGGTGAAGGGCAGGTCGGCGGGGTGCCATTCGTCGCCTCTGGTGGCGCTCTGGTAGGTAGTCCCGTCGCACAGGTTGGTGTAGAGCGTGGGGGAGGGCACGGGCTGCATGGCAATGCTGGCGATGCAGAGGGAAGCGGGTTCGCGGTCGGGCGGGGAGGGGGTGATATCTTCCCAGGTGGCTCCGCCATCGCTGCTGCGGAACACGCGGTGAGCACCGGCGTCCGGCTGGGGGCGGGTCCGTATCTCTCCCTGCGTGTTCACGTAGAGGGTGGCCGGGTCGGAGGGGTCAACGACCATCCCGCTGCTTGCCTGGCTGCACAGGCCAAGTTCTTCCCAGGTTGCTCCCGCGTCGGTGCTCTTGTGGACACAATTCAGCGTTGTGCCTGCGTAGAGGGTCGAAGGAGAGGTCGGGTCAACGGTCAGAAACGACACCCCCACTACCGCGGTACCTCGCCTGGGCGCTTCGAGGGGTTGCCAGCTTTCGCCGCCGTCGCTGCTCTTGAAGATACCCCGCACCGTCGTGCCTGCGTAGAGTGTGGTGGGGGTCGTCGGGGTGGCAGCCAGCGCCGACACTTCGAGGCTGGTCAGCCCCGCATTGATGGCCCGCCAGGTGTTGCCACCATCGCCGCTCTTGAATATGCCGCTCCCCCGCGCCGCCGCGTAGAGCGTGGCAGGGGTGGAGGGGTCGGTCAGCAGGATGTCAACCGCATCTCGCTGCGGCCCTATCGAAACCCACCGCTTGTCGCCGGTCTGGGCGGTGCCGGGGGAGGGGCCGGGGGACCACAGACAGATAAATAACCCGAACATGAGCAAAACCCAACGAGAGAACCGGTTCATTTTCATTGGCAAAACCTCCTGTTTCCTCCTGTTTCTTCCTGACACGTGGCGAACCAGGGTAGGGCCTCTTCCGGTGGCCGCTCTCCTTCGTCCGGTACGAATATCCTTCTTATGCTGCTTATTCTACCATGTTGTTCTACCATGTTGTGGCGATTCAGCCATCTTGCCACTGCCTGGAAACCCGCCAGAGTACCCATATCCCCCCGCCGAGCAAACACCCGCACCTGGTATGAGACGGATGCCGGCTAGCCAGCCTCTCCGCAAAGTCCC
>DAOTUF010000588.1:0-6083 GCA_034437495.1 Chloroflexaceae bacterium
GCTGCTCTCATCGCCCGTCATCGGCGCTCCAACAGGCTTGGCTCTCGCGCTCTTGGGGCCTCCGGGAAATACCGTTTCCGCATCTCGCTCCTTTCTCTCGTGTGCCTAACGAGCACTCCTGCTCACTTCTGGGTATCTTTTGCCTATCTAGCTATACCTCCATAGTTCAGAAGTTCACGGGTTTGCTCCATTGGGAGAACCGTCACGTTCGGGCCACACCCACGATTATACGTGATGATGGCGCTTCCTGCATCCGGGGTTTGGGCCACTTCTCAACCAAAAACCGCAGGGATACCCTGCGGAATGCGGCCTTTTCGTGATTATCCTGGAGGGGAGGGGGTATCATTCCGGGGGCCACGACCAGTTGACCGGGCTACCAGGCACCGTCCCGAGCGGCTCCGGTGCCGAGCCGTTGACGCTCACTTCCACGGAGGGGGGATTTCCGGCCCGGATGTGAATACGGCGCTGAACGCGGAAGACTTCCCGTTCGCCAGCGTGCATGATTTGCTCATACATAATCGTCCCATCAACCGTCACCCGCAGCCACGAATCAGCGGATTCGGGCTGAATACTGACATCTACCACCATCGGGACGTCGGAGGTGGGGGAGGGAGGGACATCCGGGGTAGCCGCCACTGCGGTTGTCGGAGCAAGCGGAGGCAAGGTCGGCGTAGGGGTGGGCGCGGCTCCCCCCGCCGCCAGACGCGGGGTCGGGGAGGGGAGGGGAGCAGTCTGACCAAAAGGCACCGGCGGAGTGTCGAGCGTGTGGGTGTTGTCCTCGTTGTCTTCGTCACCCTCGTCGTCCTCGCGGCTCGCCGCATCAGCCGCATCAGCCGCGATGGTTCCTCCCCCTTCCGCGAGGGCCGTTGGGGAGAGGCGAGGGAAGGGGGTTGGGGTGGGGATGACGCGGGTGGTAGCCTGCAATTGCCCCGTCATACGAGCGGTGTTTCCGATATCGCCGGTGGCACTCAAGACCACATAGGTCAGCCCGACCAGCGCAATGGTCACGAAGAACACCCCGAAGAAACCCGGCAGAACATAGGAGCGCTTTCGCGCCAGGTTCGTCGCCGGCACGACGCGAATCGAGGTCGTGGTGTTGTTCCGTTCCTGCCGATACTGTTCCACCATCTCATGGGGAGGCAGCCCCAGAAATTGCGCATAGATACGGATAAACCCCTTCACAACGACATCATTGGGGAGTCTATCAAACGTCTCTTCTTCAAGAGCCACGAGGGATTGTTGGAGAATATGCGTTTCTATGGCTGCCTGGGCCAGTGATATCCCCTGACTCTCACGAGTTTCTCGCAACCGTTCTCCGAATGTGCTCATAGTCTCCCTACTTTTACGATGATAACGGCTCTTTTGTTCAACTATCTGGCATCTCTGGCATCTCTGGAACAGTCCTGATGATGAATGGTGGATAAGAAGAAAGATGGAAAAACGGGTTTCGGATGCATACCAAAATAGCGTCTTCCCAACTGGCTATTCGTACTCCTATTATACCATAGACCCGCTCTCCGCCACAGAGGGACAGACAATGGAACCAGTCGCGTCTTTCTCCCTCCCCATCAGTCCCCAGGGCCCCCCCGGGGCATGCCTCCGTCCATCCATATATTTTATTATGTTTTATTGTTTTTCATCCATGTCACCCCCTTCACTATAGCAAAAAAAGCAATGCTGCGGGGGTCTCAATCTGCTCTGTAATGGTTTTGTAACGATATGAGCCTGTTGAGCAAGAGCGACTCTTCCGCTCAGCCAGCCGCCCCGGGCGTGCGCTTGCGATGGACCAGGGCAACCCAATCGTCCTCACGGAGACGGGTTTCCAGGTCAAGCCCTGCCGCAGCGAAGGCCAGCGCCACTTCGTCTTCGCGCGAGAGGATGATACCGCTGCTTATCAAGACGCCTCCGGGGGACAGGGACACAGCCAGGTCGTGGCTCAGGTCAATCAGGACATTGGCAATGATGTTGGCCACCACCACGTCAACCTGAAGCGGTGCAGGCACCCCGTTCCCCTCCTCCTGCTCAGCGTCACCGCCTACGCTCCCGTGGAAGACCTGCACCCGGTCGCGTACCCCGTTGCGGGTCACGTTCTCGCCGGTCACTGCCACTGCCGTATGGTCATCGTCCAGCGCCAGCACGGAGGCGGCCCCCAGTCTGGCCGCGGCAATGCTCAGGACCCCGCTTCCGCTCCCGACATCGAGCACCCGCGTGCCGGGGCGAACCAGGCGCTCCAGCAAGCGCAGGCACAGGCGGGTCGTCGGGTGCAGACCCGTCCCAAAGGCCATCCCCGGATCGAGGTGGAGGACGATATCCCCGGGGCGGGGAGCGTAGTCGAGCCACGAAGGGACGATGACCGTGCGTTCACCGATGTGCTGGATGGTGTAGTGCTTTTTCCAGCTCTGAGACCAGTCCTCTTCCTCCAGCACCCGCACCCGCAGCGGCCCCATAGGGCGTATCTGGCGCAGGTGCCAGAGCGCCACCTCTACCTGATGGCGAACCTCTTCGGACTGGTTATCGAGAGGCACATAGGTATGGAGGATGACCGGAAAGGCGGTGTCCTGGCTGCACGGACAGGGAACATCCACAAAGCCGGATTTGTCGCGGCCCACCTCCCCCTCCTCGGTGGGCGTCCACGCCAGTTCGAAGGCAACCCCGCCATTGTAGCCATAGCGGGCCAGCACCTCTGCCACCGACTCTGCTGCCTCCTGGTCTACGGCGACACACATTTCCAGCCATGTCATTTGGGATGTTCCCCCCTTTCCTGATGCTCCCTGATGCTCCCTGATGCCCCCTGATGTTTCCTGAGATAACGACAAGATATGCCAATGACTACAACGACCACCTCCAGCGCGTTCCCCGGGGCGTATCTTCAATCGTGACCCCCAGAGCTTCCAGGCGCTCGCGGATAGTGTCGGCCAGTTCAAACTGTCTGGCCCCCCGCAAGGCGGTGCGCACCTCCAGGAGCAGGTCCACAAAGGGGGCCGCTTCCTGGTTGCGCTGCTCTTCCTGAAGCCGAAGGCCGAGCACCCCCGCCAGTTCTCGCAAAGTCGTCTGAGCTTCCTGAAAGGGCACCCCGCCTACCCCCGCGTCACGGGCCGTATTGATGGCCCGGACCAGGTCAAACAGGGCTGCCAGCGCACTGGCGGTGTTAAAATCATTATCCATTGCCTGGATAAAAGTATCCCGTGCGGTGCTGGCGGCCTCGATGAGGTCAACCACGGCATCCCCCGTCACCGTCTCGCCCGTGGCGGGGAGCAAGGCCCGCTGCAACCGTTCCAGCTTCCGCCCATTCTCTGCCGCAATCTCCTGGTTGTAGGTCAGCGGACTGCGGTAGTGGCTGTTGAGCACGAGCAAACGGAACACATCCGCCGGGTACTGGCGAAGAAAATCGCTGATTGTCACGAGATTCCCCAGGGACTTGGACATCTTTTCCGTTTCTGCCTGCGGGCTGAGCAACTGGAGCATCCCGTTGTGGACCCAGTAGCGGGCAAAGGGCTTGCCCGTCAGCCCCTCGCTCTGGGCAATCTCATTCTCGTGGTGGGGGAAAATCAGGTCGTTCCCCCCGCCGTGGATGTCAATCTGCTCACCCAGGTGCTTCAGGTTCATCGCGCTGCACTCGATGTGCCAGCCGGGGCGGCCCGGCCCCCAGGGGCTGTCCCACGCCGGTTCCCCCGCCTTGGCTGCCTTCCAGAGGGCAAAATCAGCGGGCGATTCTTTGCGGGGGTCCGGCTCAAAGCGCGTGCCACTGAGCATATCTTCCAGGCTGCGGCCCGAGAGCTTGCCATAGGTGGGGAAGCTCCGAACGCGGTAGTACACGTCCCCGTTAGCGGGGTAGGCGTGACCGCGGTCAATCAGCCCTTGAATATACGCGATCATGTCAGGAATGGACTGCGTGGCCCTTGGGTAGAGCGTGGCTGGTAGGATGTTGAACGCAGCAAGCTGGTCAAGAAACTCCTGTATCAGCGACTCCGCCAGGTCAAACGGGTTCTGCCCCTTTGCACTGGCTCGCTCGATAATCTTATCATCCACATCGGTAAAATTGACCACGTGGACCACGCGGTAGCCCCGCCATTCCAGGTAGCGCCGGATGATGTCGAAGACGAGCGCAGACATGGCGTGCCCGATGTGGGCGTGGTCATAGACCGTCACGCCGCACACATACATCCGAACGATCCCCGGTTCAAGCGTTTCCAGCGGTTCAACCCTGCGCGTCAGGGTATTGTAGAGGTGTATGCTCATAGTTCCCGGTTCTTTCCTCAATCTCTGCTTCCTGCGGCTTAAATCCCCTCTCCCTCGGTATACTCCGTTTTTTCGCTCAGGTGGCGGGCGCGGAGACCCCCGTTTTCGTCAAGGATACTCCACAAACTCTCGGTCAGGGTGAGACGATGCTCAAAAAAGTGATGATTGGTAATCTCTTCGAGTTGCTGGATACGATCCTCCTGCTCCAGCACTTTGTCCCGGAGGTTTCGGAAGAGCGCTCCCTCCGGGTCGGGGAGGTGTTCCACGCGGCGCTTTTCGCCGGTCGACGGGTCTCGCGTGGCGACAATACGGGCAGGCACGCCGATGGCGGTGGAGTGGGGGGGAACATCCTTCACCACCACGGCTCCCCCTCCAATCCGCGAACCGGCCCCGATGGTAATCGCCCCCAGGACCGAGGCTCCGACCCCGATAACTACATCATCCTCAACCGTCGGGTGGCGCTTGCCGCCCTGCTTGCCCGTGCCTCCTAGCGTCACCCCCTGGTAGAGCGTCACGCGGTCGCCGACTTCGGTCGTCTCCCCGATGACCACGCCCATCCCATGGTCAATGCAAAAGCTGCGCCCGATACGAGCGCCCGGGTGAATTTCGATACCGGTGAGAAACCGCGACACCTGAGAAATCAGGCGGGGGACGAAGGGAACCCCCCGTTCCCACAAAGTATGCGCCAGCCGGTGCAAGATGATAGCATGCAATCCCTGGTAAAGCAACACTTCCGCGAGGGTGCGGGCCGCCGGGTCATTGGTAAAGATGGCGCGGACGTCATCGCGCAGGGTTTGAACAAGAGTGGACAGAGACATAAAAAGACCTCCCATACTGGTTCTCTTGCGTCGAAAAGCCACATGAGCATCGGGGCAGGGGTATTGCCATTCAGCGGCAATACCCCGACCGACAGCATCCATCAAGACCGTGCTCGTTGTGACCTCTGGCACGCCAGAGCAACCGGGAGGCCCGGGGGAGGAAGAAGACCAGAAAGGCGCTCCAACGTGTGCTGGCGCGCCGCTGCGACCTGAACAACCGGGTTCCCCACCTGGGATTCAGATAGGGATTATCAGGATTCAGCTGTTGTTTCGGAGGAAGGGCTTGATTTTTGATCACTCGATTTCGGCTCATTTGCTGCTTTGCCGCTGTCGCTTTTTCCGTTTTTTCCGCTGCTATTGCGGCTGTCCGTGATATACCACCCTGACCCCTTGAAGACGACCCCCACCGGCTGAAAGACCCGCCGAACTGTGTTATTCGTGCAGCGCGGGCAATCCTGGAGGGGAGCATCTTTGAAGCTCTGAAACTGTTCGAACTGAACCCCACAGGCGTCACAAGTATAGACATACGTTGGCATATCCGTCAAGCCTCCTTTATGGTTCTGGTATTTTTTATTCTGGTTTGCCTCAAAAATATCACCTGCTCCTATTGTAAGGCATGTGCCACAGAGATGCAACATGCCAGCATAAGCAAAATGTTAGAGATTGGGACTCAGCGGAGCAGCGCTTGCCAGTTCTGGTACAATATCCGGGAGAATGATGAAGATCCCTGTTCTATACCACAGTGAGGAGGTTTTTTTCGTATGAAATCGTCGGATGGGCCGCGAGCGGGCGTTTCCGAACCCGTCGAGCAGGAACAGGGGTTTCTGCGGCAGGAACTCAAGGAAGCCCATGCCTTGAACCGGGCGTTGCTCCGACAACTCAAAAAAGCTCAGGAAGCCGCCGCCGAAGCATCCCGCGCCCATGCGAAGATGGTCGAAACGCTCACCGAGACGATGCGCCAAAATACGGCACTGACGATTGAGCGCGATATCTGGAAGCATCGTGCCGAGCGATCCCCCGGGGTCC
>DAOTUF010000589.1:0-9785 GCA_034437495.1 Chloroflexaceae bacterium
GCTGCTCTCATCGCCCGTCATCGGCGCTCCAACAGGCTTGGCTCTCGCGCTCTTGGGGCCTCCGGGAAATACCGTTTCCGCATCTCGCTCCTTTCTCTCGTGTGCCTAACGAGCACTCCTGCTCACTTCCGGGTATCTTTTGCCTATCTAGCTATAGCTCCGCTCTCCATACGCGGATGGTGTGGACGCGGCGGTCCTGGCTGTGCCAGTAGTAGAGACGCTGGTTCTCCTGGTCTATGGTCCAGGTTCCGTCGGACACTTCAAGCCGGTAGCCATCCGGGTAGTGCAGGGCCGGGAGAAACAGTTCTGTCGGCTCCTGCACGGATGGGTCATGCGAAAAGGCATAGGTAAAGTGGTGCCTCCGCCAGTCAAACGCCATATGGAGTGGTTCCCCGGCGGTGCGGCAGGGGTAGGGTCGGACCACAGCGGGCAGCGCCCGCCCGCCGGAGTCCGGGTCGCTGTGGTCGGTCTGCTGGTCGCGGCTGAAGATAGACAGGTCTTCGGTGTTCCAGAGGTCGCCCAGGCGGTTGGTGTTGTCGGGGTTGTAGTTCCAGATGGTCGCGCTGAGCAGGTGGGCTTCAATCGCGTGGAAGCTGGCGTCCATGGCCCACTCTTGCAACCCGAACCAGTTCAGGCGGTAGTTCAGGCGAAAGGGCATATTGAAGGATACACCGAACTCCCCCAGGAGCGTTGGAACCCCTCCCATGCGCTCGTGGCTGGAGCGTTTGATGGATGCGAGTTGGTCGAGAAAGAGGCGCTGTACCCGCTTCTGCCCGACCACCGGACGACCCGTTTTGATATCGAAATTGAGCCACGGCAGAAACAGGCGCGTAACCAGCGTCAGGACATCGTACCAGTGGGAGGCATTGATGACACCGGGGGCGTCGTCCGCTCCCCACTGCGGCATGTCGAGGCGCGGGACGTTTTCGACGAACATGAACGCCCGCGGCGCTTCCGTGCGGATTTCTCGTGCAAAGGTGTTCACGAAGGGGCGCAGATAGTCCCGTCCGAAGTCGATACGGCGGGGCTGCCCCCTGCGGACCACGTGGGTAAAGTGGTGGGGACGCAGGAGCCGCGGTTCTCCCTGGTCGTTCGTGTCCCACACCCCGTGCTCACGCCAGATACAGGGTTGCCCATCCTGCCAGGTGCGCATCCCCACCCGGTTGAGCACCTGCTTTCGCCAGACGTGCAGCCCCTTCGGGCCAAAGCCCCATACATCCACCTTTTGCGGGTATCCTTCCCCCATCAGGATGGACTGAAAGGGGGTGGGGGAGATGCCGAGCCGCCGCATGTGGAGTTCTTTGTTATGCGCGTGCATCTCTCGCCCGATGTAGCCACTCGATGGTTCGTTCATCGTGCCAAACCCGACCACGTTGGGTATCCCTCGCAGGCGGTGGGCAACCTGCTTGAAGGCGTTGATATAGTGGCGCTGGAGCATCTCCTGGGCTGGCTCGCCGTCAATGGTCGTCTTCGGGGCGAAGTCGCTGCCACCAAAGAAGAGCGTGAACATCGTCGCGACGGCCAGGCGGGAGTAGTTGGTGTGCCAGTGGACGACAAAGGGAGCATTGTCGAAGGGGTGAATATGGGCGACGCCGGTGGGCCGGAAACGGGAGATTTCAAACCCCGCCGCCTCAAACGTCCAGCCCGGTGCGCCATCCCCCCCCGAAAGGCGGCTCCAGGCATCCTGGTGGGGGTCGATGAACAGGGTGAAGCCGTGGGCTGCGGCCCGCCGGACCACTTGCTCCAGGTAGTCCAGGTAGGCTTCGTCGTATTGCCCGGGGCCGGCGTGCTCGATGGCTTCCCAGGTGACGAGGAAGCGGAGAAAGGTCAATCCCCACCGCCGCAGACGACGGAAGTGCTCGTCGGCTTCGTCCAGGGGAAAGGGGCGGTTGACAAAGCTGACGTCCCGATGGCGGTAGAACTGCTCCAGTGTAGCTGGATATTCGGGTTGGGTGGGGACTTTGCTGCTGCCCCCCAGGTTGACCCCGCGGAACATCAGGGTGCGTCCGCTCTGGTCTTTGAACCAGGGGCCATCAAGCTGGACCAGGGGGGCGATCGGGGTGCCTTGGTCCTGCGGGGGGCCGCCGTTCTCCCGTCCGTCGACGGGGCTGTCAATCTGCACAATGGGTTCGGTCAACATATCTCTGGTCTGGTATTGCACACCATCCTCCCATTCATCCAATCACGACGCTTCACTGCTTTTCAATGTGCTTCACTCTTATTTCAATGCTTTATAGACTGTTCAAAAGCTCTGCCTGCAAGGACTGCAAGAAGTGTGCCAGCGAAAGGGAACCTGTTCCCTTCCTGTTCTCTCCTGTTTCCTCCCTCGCTCCTTCCCTTGTAGTCCCTCCCTATTTTCCCCCAGACGTCCCCCGTGGTCAAATATCGCCGGGTCGGGCGTATGCACCGCTCGTGGACTATGGTATACTATGATGGAAATGTTGTGGGTTTTGTTGCTGGTATCTCAGGAATGCCCCACAGCAGAACAGGAAAGCCAGAAGGAAGGCAGAGACAACAACGATGAGCGACCTGAAACGAGCACCGCGGGCGGTGTTGTGGGACATGGATGGGACCCTGCTCGACTCCTCCCACTTCCACTGGTTGGCGTGGCGCGACACGATGGCCAGCGAAGGCCACCCTATCACGCGGGAGCAGTTTACCGCTTCGTTTGGGCAGCGCAATGATACCATTCTGCGGGGGTATTTCGGGGAAGACCTGCCGTCAGCGGAAATGGACCGTATTGCTGAGGCCAAAGAAGAGCGCTACCGCCACCTGGTGCGGACGCAGGGGGTCCACTTGCTCCCGGGGGTGCCGCACTGGTTGGACCGGCTCCGCTCCGATGGGTGGCGGCAGGCAGTGGCTTCGGCGGCCCCTCGTCGGAACATTGAAACTATCCTCGAAGCGCTGGATATCGGGGGCTATTTTGGGGCCATCGTCTCGGCTGAGGATGTCCAGCACGGCAAGCCCGACCCCCAGGTCTTCCTGACCGCGGCCAGCAGGGTAGAAGTTCTTCCCTCCCGCTGCGTGGTGGTTGAAGATGCTCCGGCGGGCATTGAGGGTGCTCGGCGGGCGGGGATGGCGGCTGTCGGCGTGCAGACCTCGCATCTGCTCGATGAGGGACGGGCGCACCTGGTCGTGCCCACGCTCGATGCTCTGCCAGATGATGGGTTTGAGCAACTGGTTTCCTGATGGCCCGGAAGCAATCACGGAACGAGGATGGAACACAAAGAAAGTAGCAGGAAGGAAGCAGGACCATGTCACGCCCTTCACTGATTACCATAGATGGGCCTGCCGCAAGTGGCAAAAGCACGCTCGGGGAACTGCTGGCCCGACGCCTGGGGTATACCTTCTTTGATACGGGGGTGATGTACCGCGCTGTTACGCTGAGTGCCTTGCAGCAGCAGCTTGATTGTTCTGATGCTGGCGCGATGGAACACCTGGCCCGCGCCATTCGGATAGACGTGCTCTCACCCACGAAGACCGAGGATGGGGGGGATGGTCGCCCGTACACGGTCCTGGTGGATATGCAGGATGTCACCTGGAGCATCCGCAGTGCTGAGGTAGACCGCCACGTTTCGCTGGTCTCGTGCCACGCGGGAGTCCGCACTGAGCTTATCTGCCAGCAGCGGAGCATCGGGCAGCGCGGACGGATGGTGATGGTCGGGCGGGATATTGGCACCGTCGTGTTCCCCGATGCGCCCATGAAAATCTACCTGGAAACGTCGCTCAAAGAGCGTGCTCGCCGCCGCCTGGCCGACCTGCAAAGCAAGGCCCCCAAGGACCCCGACCTCTCGCTGGAGCAGGTCGAGGCCGACCTGTCCCGGCGCGATGCGCTGGACCGTCACGTCCTCTTCCCGGCCAACGATGCGCTCATTATTCATACCGATACCTGCTCTCCCGCCGAGGAGGTAGAGCGGATTATAGCCCTTTTTGATGGGGGGAACGTTCCGATGTCCCGCCCTGAAACCCCAGGAGGCTGAACTTATGACGAAGGAACCGGACCAGCGCGAACTTCCCAAAAAGGAACGGAAACAGCAAGAACTTCTCAACACTTCGATTGATCTCCTCGAAGGCGAAGAGATTATGTATTTTGTCAACCGACACTGGGCAGAATTGATACCGAAGATGGCTCCCCCCGTCCTGATGACCCTGGTGAGTCTGGCATTGTTCAGCTACCGATACGTGGGAGGGACGTTCATCCCTCGCTGGCCATTGGTCTATCTCGATCCGCGCCTGGGGGCGCAGCAAATGTTCGACCCCTTCAATCTGGTGCTGCTCGGCCTGATGCTCGTCGGCATCGTCTTCTCCTTTTACCTCTATGTCGAATGGAACGATGACTACCTGATTCTGACCAACCGGCGGGTGATTGCCTGGAAGCAGGACTTGCTTGGGCGTCACTTTCAGAACCAGCTTGATATTGACGATGTGAAGAGCGTGCTGGCCAGCACCAAGACCTATCTTCAGCACTGGCTGAAATATGGCACCATCACGGTGACTTCTGCCGCCTTCGGGAATAAACTGGAATTCAAGCGGGCCAGTAACCCCCAGGAGATGCAGAAGAAAATCAATGGGGCAGTGGGGTCCATTCGCCAGCGACAGAACAAGCAGTATTTCGACTCCATGATCCAGTCGAATGTCTACAACACGAAACCCCAGGAACGCCCCCCCTGGCCCCTGCACCACCTCACCAGAAAACGGGAGGGTATCAGTCGCTTCTTCGAAGACAACCCCCAGGTTGACGAAGAAAGTGGGATCGTATTGTGGCGCAAGCACTGGGTGTTCCTGCCCGTCGTGCTGGCCTCGCCGGTGCTGTTCCTGGTCGTCAGCCTGATACTCATTTTTACGGCAAGCCAGTTTCTCACCCTCGGGACGCTCCCGATGAGTCTGCTTATTGGGGGCGTGCTGCTGGTCTTTCTGGCGTGGGGGTGGTATGAGGTGGAGGACGAAAGCAACGAGCGCTACCAGTTGACGGCAAACGATGTGAAGAGCCTCTATAAGAAACCGCTCGGCCCCGAAGAGAGCAACGTCGCGGGTCTGGGGGGCGTCCAGAATGTCATCCATAAGACCACCTTTATCAGCCGTCTGCTCAAGTATGGCGATGTGGTGATTGAGACGGCTGGTGGGGGGGGGAAGATAACCTTTTTGCGTGTCCCCCGACCGGCGGAGGCATCATTAACGATTAGCGAATACCAGGCGCTCTACCGGAAGCGAGAGAAGTACGCCGATGCGCTGACCCTGCTCAAGTATTACCACCAGAGCCAGCAGGATAACCACCGCGCCTACCTGGACGAACTGCTGATGACCCGGCTCCCCGCCGCATCCCATGGGAATGGCAGCCGGGAACCTTCCAACGGGCACGGGCACCAGGAGGAGGAAGCGAAGGTGGCAGCGGCGGCCCCGGTCCCGGCTCTGTCGGATTCGTCGGACTCGTCGGACTCGTGCGAAACGCAGGTCGCTCTCCCCGCTCCTGACCAGGACCCGGGAGGCGTGACCGCCGCTGACAAAGCTCTCGTTATTCTGGACAAGACGGAGTATGATGAGGTGGCAGACGGTTCCCAGGATACCCCGGAAGCTGACCAGACCGGCTCCGAAACGAAAATCCCCCCGTCATCTCCCGAAGCGCAGCCAGATGGGGATGAGCCGCCAGCCGCTCCCCCGTCGACCAGGACCGACCGTGCAGAATCACCTTCGGAAAACTGACCTGACCGGCGCTCTCTGGCGCTGGTCCATCTGGTCCATCTTTTCGTCCCCCCCCCACCGGCGGCAGAGCCGCGCTCAGGGGGGTGGGTTTTTCGTGCTTTTGCTCCTGGTTCTCCTCCTCCCCTTCTTCCTGCCCCGGGGAGTGCCCGTGGTCGGGGTGGCTCCTGTGGGGGCGCAGGAGGAGGGGCAGGAAGAAGGGTCGCCCATTCGGTTGGAGGTCGAGATGGGCTACCAGGGGCATTATGTGACGGGCCAGTGGTTCCCCGTGACCATCACGGTCCGCAACGATGGACCCGATGTGCGGGGAATCCTGGAATGGGATTTCCTCGATGGGGACCGCAACAACACCTTTCAGCGCGAGATTGACCTGCCGCGTGGAGCGCAGAAGCGGGTGACGCTCCACGCTTTCTCCGAGAGCTTTCATCGCATGGCGGAGGTGCGTTTGCTGGAGGGCACCACGACCATCAGCAGCCAGGCGGTGCAGGTCGAGCCGCTGGACCAGAGTTCCCTGGTCATCGGGGTGTTGAGCCATGATGCGACGCTGCTGAACAGCCTCTCATCCATTGAGATGGACAATGCCAGCACGACCATCGTGGTCCACCTCGAAGCCGACCGACTGGACGAACACCCGCGGTCCCTGGGGGGGGTGGACGTGCTCTTTGTGCATGACATCCCGACGGAGCAGTGGAGTGTGGGGCAGAGGGCGGCCCTCGACCTGTGGGTGCGCCTGGGGGGGCAGCTGGTGGTGAGCGGGGGGGCCAGTGCGCGGCAGTCCACCCCGGGGTTGGCGGACTTGCTCCCGGTCACGGTGCTGGACCTGGAGAGTCAGGCCGCCCTGACCTCGCTTCCCTTCTTCATCCAGAGGCACACGCCAGAGATAGAAGAAACCCTTCCCGAGCGCACCACCGTGAGCAGCGTCGAACTGAAACCGGGTGCTGACCCCCTTGATATGGACGGGCACCTGGTGGCGCACGACGTGGGAAGCGGGCGAGTGGTGTTCAGCCGGTTTGACCTGAGTGTGCTGCGGGCGTGGGTCGGGGAGCCGGACCTGTGGGGGCGGGTGTTGCACCCCCCCGCGTTTTTCACCCCGACCACATCCCCGCTCAACTTCCGGATGTGGGATGTGCTTCAGCTCCCCTCCCTGCGTCTCCCATCGTTCTGGGTGCTGGTGCTCTTTATGGTCGGGTATATCGTGGCGGTCGGCCCGCTCAACTTCCTGGTGCTGCGGTTGTTCCGCCGCCCTGAGTTGGCCTGGCTCACCATCCCGGCCACCGTCTTTGTCTTTGTGGTTGGGACCTACGGGGTGAATCTGCTGCTCCGCGGGACGGACCCGGAGATGATGCAACTGGCGATTGTCCAGGGATTTGAGGGGAGGGAGGAGCGCCTGACGACCTCCTATGTCGGGTTGTTCTCTCCCTACCGCAACACCTATACGCTGACCTTTCCACCCGAAACACTGGTGCGGGAAGAGGACCGCTTCTCCTTCCGCCCGGTCGATGTTCCCGTGACCTGGACGGAGAACGCTACCGAACTGCGCAGGATGCTGGTGGATGTCTCATCGCTGCGCATCTTTGTAGCGGAACGCACCGTCCGAGAGGAGGACCCGGCCCTCCAGGTACAGAGCAGGTTGCAGCGCACCGGCGAGGAGGTGCAGGGGGAGCTACGCAATATGGGCAGTGAGCCGCTCCTTGATGCGGTCCTGGTCTATGAGGGCACAGACCTGTACCTCGGAACCGTCATGCCTGGGGAGACTAGAGAAGTGCAGATCACCCGCGGGATGTCCAATTTCCCTTCGTCAATTGCCAACCAGTTGGGGGACGACGAAGCAATGTTCGACCGGCGGCGTATCCTTTTTTCGCTGGCTCCCCTGTTCTGGGGAGAGACCGCGATGCCCATCCCCTCCCGCGACACCCCCGTCCATCTGAAGCCGTACGTGCTGTTCTGGCGCGAACAGCCCCAGATGGAGGTGCAGGTCAATGGGAAAGTGCTTCCCCAGGATAGCTTGACGCTGTATGTGCTGCAACTGAATGGCTGATAGAGACGTATCCCCCGGAGTGATAGGGATAGCGACATAAGTTACCGGTATGATTGTCGAAACCAGGGATTTGACGCGCCGCTACGGAAAGACGATGGCGCTGGACCACCTCAATCTTGAGATTCCCGAAGGGGCCATCTACGGCTTCATCGGTCCGAACGGAGCCGGAAAGACCACCACGATGCGGATTTTGACGACGCTGCTGCTGCCGAGCAGCGGGCAGGCGTGGGTGGCGGGGCAATCGGTCGTGCGCGATTACAAAGCGGTGCGGCGGTTGGTCGGGTTTATGCCCGATTTCTTCGGGGTCTACGATGCGATGAAAGCGTGGGAATACCTGGACTTCTTTGCGGCGGCCTACCGTATTCCGTCCAGCCGCCGGTCTTCGCTGGTGGGGGAACTGCTCGAACTGGTGGGGCTGACGCACAAACGCGATACGTACGTCATGGGGTTGTCGCGGGGGATGAAACAGCGGCTCAGCCTGGCCCGCACGATGGCGCATAACCCGCCGCTGCTGGTGCTCGATGAGCCGGCCAGTGGTCTTGACCCGCGGGCGCGGGTGGAACTGCGCGAGTTGCTCAAGGAACTGCGGGCGATGGGGCAGACGATTATGATTAGCTCGCACATTCTGACCGAACTGGCCGAAATCTGTACTCATATCGGGATTATTGAGCACGGGCAACTGCTGGCGTCGGGGGATGTCGCGACGATTCTGAAATCGCTTCAGCCGCACCACGTCTTCGAAGTCCATCTGTTGAGCGACCTGGAGGAGGCGGCAGGTCTGGTCCGGGGAGTCCCTGGCGTGCTGCATGTGCGCTCATTCCCTGATGGCTCTCCGCCAATGCTCCACATTGACTACCAGGGCGAGGAGCGCGGCATCAGTGACCTGCTGACGCGGTTGGTGAGCGGGGGGGCCGCGGTGACGCACTTCGCGGGGCAGGTGAACGACCTGGAAGATGTGTTTATGAAAGTGACGGAACGAGCAGGGGCCGCACATCATCAGGAGGGGGCGGGGGTTGACGGGAACAAAAAGACCATCCCTCCGCAGATGTAGCAACCCGTGGAGGGATGGTGACTGGATCCCCTGGAGCTATGGCCCTGGCTGTGACCACATGGAAAGGTGATGTTCCCCGCCCCAGGAGGAGAAGGCGACAAAGAAGTCGTCGTTATTCTTCTTCGTCTTCGTCTTCGTCTTCGTCTTCGTCTTCGTCTTCGTCGTCCTCGTCAGCCTCTTCGTCCTCGTCAGCCTCTTCGTCAGCCTCTTCGTCTTCGGCTTCCTCTTCGTCAGCTTCCTCTTCGTCGGCTTCCTCTTCGTCAGCCTCTTCGTCTTCGGCTTCCTCTTCGTCAGCCTCTTCGTCGGCTTCCTCTCCATCTCCCATTTCCCCTATGGGGAAGGCGGCAGGAGCCGGCAGCGGATCGCCCATGTCAATGGTGAAGGGGGTAAGCTCTCGCTCGATCTCATCTTCGGTAGCGACGATTTCACCCTCTTCTGCGGCCTCGGGGCCAGCCGGCACGCGGGTCATCCACCCATCCTCATCCACCTTGTAGTAAGGGATCGGTCCCGTGGGGTGGAACAGATAGGGGTTCTGGACCCAGAGACGACCATCGCTTACCCGGCCACTGTTCCAGATGCTTTTCTGTCCTGCATGGATGTTATAGAGCATGCGGGCCTGGTGATAGCGCACTTCCGGGACAAAATCGTCTCCTGTTGCCTGCTTATACGTGGGGGCTTGCCCACTCGTGCATGCCGTCACGAGCAGGGAAAGAACCAACAGTGTCACTGCAAAAAACCTCGAACGCATTGTGTACTCCTCCTATAGAATCCTTCAAGGTGAGAATTGACCAGATGCTACACGCATTAGGGAACCAGAACCCAGGCACGCCTCATGAGTTTGTTCTATGACCCTACGAATGTGACCGCTACCTGCTACTTTCTTTGTGTTCAAATGTACTCGAAAGTACGCTTTGTCCATTTCCAAAATTCCTGCTTCCACCTGCATCGCCTTCTCACTTGAAGGGCTTACACGCAGTCCACAGGCGTCTTTTACGTCCC
>DAOTUF010000590.1:0-10083 GCA_034437495.1 Chloroflexaceae bacterium
GGGGTGACTTCCACCACCGCCACGACAGGGACGGGGACGGGGACCATTCGCCCGAGCGGAGCCTTGTCGCACCAGTGGGCGAGCGAGGCCACCGCCAGCAGCCACTATGGAGAGGACTATGGCCCGGAAAACGTGGTCGGCCCGCCGGACGTGGAAGGGTGCAAGGATAGCCCGAATGCCTGGGCACCGGCCACGCCCGACACCCTGGAGACGCTGGAAGTCACCTTTGAGACCCCGGTGTTTGGCTCGCAGATCAATATTCACCAGAACCATCAGCCAGGGTTTGTGACGGAGGTGGAGTTGCTGGACGAGCGGGGGAGCTATACCACGGTCTACACGGGCACGGCGTGGCTCCAGAGCGTGTGTCCGCAGGTGATGAAGGTCAGTTTCGAGCCGCTCATCTTTCGCGTGGTGGGAGCACGGCTCACCATCGACCAGCGCGGAGATGCCAACTGGAGCGAGATAGACGCGGTGGAGTTGATCGGGATACCGTAGGAGGGGACCTCCCTTCGTTAGCGCAGCCCGGCCCGTCGCAAGTGCTCGTTGAGCCACTCCGCTTCGGCGGGGGGCAGCGGCGGCGGGGGAGGAGCCGCCCGGTAGTCGAGGCGCAGGTCATACCCCGCCCGGTCATAGAGCGCATGCAGCAGGCGCGTCAGGTCGACCGGGGGTTCGTCATCGGCTGCTTGCAAGGGCAGACAGAAGACGGGCACCGTCTGGCGGATGCCAAAGGGGTAGAGCGTGGCTTTCGGGCGCTGTGCGGCCCGGCTGATGAGGATACGGTAGAGGCCGGCGGGGTGGTCGCCATACAGAGGCATGGGCGGCCCCCCCCGCAGCAGGTCAATCTCAACCAGGTGGGTGCGGGTCCCCAGGATAGCCAACCGCTTCTGCTCATACTGAGAGCGGCCCTCGCCAGGGTGCTTGTTTGCCAGTGAGAGCAGTTCGATAACGGTGACAACGCGGTTGGTGTGCAGGTCGCGGATTTCAAGATAGACCTCATGGACCTCGTCAGGCATGGGGACCTCGACCTCCACTTCAACCATGACCGTGCGTTCCTCGACCGCCACGTAGTAGCGTGGTCGGAGCCGCGGAGCCAGGTCATCGCGCAGGGCAATGATCAGGCTGGTATGCACGTTCGGCCAGAGATCGGCCCGCTCAAGATAGGGGTCCATGCCCGGGAAAGGGATGAGCATATGTCTACCCTTTCTTCCGCTCACCCCGCGGCACCCGGTACTGAACGGGCCGCAGCATGCGCATGCTCAAGAACAGCAGCGTGAAGGTCATCAGCAGGCCAATGAACAGGTAGGCCAGCCAGGGAGAGAGCACCAGGATATCGCCCCGCCCCGGGTCAATCGTGAAGAGGAAGGGATTTTCTCCTGCCGACAATGACGCCTCCGTCAGCCCGAGCGCGACAAAGGGGTGGGAACAGAGAAACGCCCCCATGAGGTAGATAAAAAGCGGCATGTTGGCCAGATCTTCCATCAGGTCGGGGGGCAGGAAGACCTCATTCACCTCCATAAAGACTAGAATGACGAACAGAAACGGAACCGACAGCAGCAGCAGCATAATGGTGGCCTGAGAACGCACCGTCGCGCCCAGGGTGGTGCGGGCAACCGCAGACCAGAACATCCCCACCGACGCGTAGAGCAGGGCCGTCACCAGCAGGATGACCATGGCGGTCGCTAGCTCGGCCCCGCTGACCCCCCCGAAGAGAAACGCCAACCCCGCCATCGGCAGCACCGCAATGATGAGCAGCGTGGCAAACGCGATGGCCGCTCCCAGTTTGCCCACGATAATCTGCCACGGAGAAAGCAGCGTCGTAATCAGCAGGTCGTAGCTCTGGCGCTCCTTTTCCCCGGCGATACTGCCCGCGGTTAGCGAAGGTGTAATGATGCACACCTGGATGAGGGCGGATATCATCACCGTGAGAAAAATGGCCTTCCCAATCGTACGGCCCTCTTCCAGGTCCGGGCCGCCCGATGTCGAACTGGCAAAGGCCAGGTAGACCAGCAGCGTGATGGCACCGGTCAGGGCCAGGTAGAGGGTCAGAATCACCAGCGAACGGTTGCCGCGCATCCGTCCCCGAAGCTCCTTCATCAAGACCGGGTTGGAGAGCAAAGGCACTGCAAAACCTCCCTCAACAGACGCTTTCAAGAGGCAACATCAAGAAATGCCGCCATATATTGATTGACCAGGTCTGGCTTTTCGTGCAGGATACGGAGCGAGCAGTTTGGAATGCAGTGCAGGTGCAGGTTGGTCACATATCGCTCGGTGCCGTAGGTCAGGGCGACATCCTGGTCACGGTGCTTTTCACCCCAGAGGAGCAGGGTAGGAGCCTCGATACAGCTACTCTTGCCATTGAGCAGCCGCAACACGGGGAAGCCGTAGAACAGTTCGCGGAACGAGCCAGCCCCGCGGTACCAGGTGAGCGCCGCTTTCAGCGCCCCCGGCTTGCTGATGGCGTCCTTGTAGGTTTCAATCAGGTCATCGGTAAATGGTTCTTTCTGGGCAGCTCGCCCGCGCAGCAGCCAGCTCACCAGGGCATAATCATTGGCCTGAAAGAGCACCTCTGGCAGCCAGGGTACCTGGACCAGGAGCGTCGCCAGGCTTCGCAGGGTGTGGCTCGACCCGACACAGAGCGACCGCTTCACCAGGCCGGGGTGGGGTGCGTTCAGCACGATCAACCGCTCCACGCGGTAGGGGTAATGGATGGCCAACCCCCACGCCAGCACCCCCCCCCAGTGGTGCCCGGCCACCACCGCACGGTGAAACCCGAGTACCCGTATCAACTCAACAACGTCTGCCAGCAGCACATCCACCTCGTAGCCCCAGGCGGGCTTGTCCGTATCGTTGTAGCCCCGCAGGTCCGGAGCGACCACGGTGAAGTGGTCACGGAAGCGTTCTATCTGGTGACGCCAGCTCCACCAGAACTCGGGAAAGCCGTGCAGCAGGAGGAGCAGCGGGCCGCTCCCTGCCGTGACATAGTGCATCTGGATGCCATTCACCTGCACTGTTTCATGCCGAAGACCCATACGTATCTCCCCTTCAGTCGTATCTTCTCTTCATCAGACCGGTGCAGGGCACAGGTCCCTGCACCTCTCCCATCATCACTCACGACCCTCACACCCCTCCACCCTCATCAGGCCGGTATGGTTTCTGGCCTGGGTTTGAGTGGCGGTTCCTTTTCCTGGTCCTGCGAACCCGTGGCTCCGTCGGAGGAAGGCGGGAAGCAAGGGCGCTCCGGCGGCGGGACTTCTTCGCCACGGATGGCCGCCTGGATGCAGTGCTTGTCCAGGGTTTCGTACTTCAGCAATGCCTGCGCCAGCCGGTCCAGGGCGTCGCGTTGTTCCGTCAGGATACCCACCGCCGTGGCCATCCGCTCTTCCAGCAGGTGGCGAATGGTCTGGTCGAGAATAGCCGCGGTTGCCTCGCTGTGCTCACGCGCCCCGTGCAGTCCCATTTCCCGCCCGAGGAAGGGGTTCTGGTTGCCATCACTCGCAAACATCAGCCCCAGTTCTTCGCTCATCCCCCACCGCCCGACCATGTTTCGCGCCAACTGGGTAGCACGTTGCAGGTCGTTTTCGGCCCCCGTGGTAATCTCACCGATGGCCACGTGCTCGGCGGCGCGTCCCCCAAGCAGTCCCGCTATCATCGTCAGGAGATACTGGCGAGAATAGTTGAAGCGGTCGCCCTCGGGCAGGTACTCGGTAACGCCAAGCGACCGCCCCCGCGGGATAATCGTCACCTTGTTCACCGGGTCGCTCTCGGGGAGCATCAGCGCCACCAGCGCGTGCCCGGCCTCGTGGTAGGCGATGACGGTGCGGTCGCGTTCGGTCATGAGCAGGGGACGCTCGGTCCCTAGCACAATCTTGTCGAGAGCCTCGCGGAAATGGACCATATGGATGAGCTTTTCGCCTTTGCGGGCCGCGTGCAACGCCGCTTCGTTGACCAGGTTGGCGAGGTTGGCCCCCGCGAAACCCGGCGTCTGTCGCGCCAGCACCGACGCATCCACATCGGAGGCCACGGGTTTGCCCTTGAGGTGGATGCGGAGAATAGCCTCGCGCCCACGCACATCGGGCAGGTCAACGGTTATCTGGCGGTCGAAGCGGCCCGGACGCATCAGCGCCGGGTCGAGCACGTCGGCGCGGTTGGTCGCGGCCACCACAATGACATTGACACTCTCCTCGAAGCCATCCATTTCAACCAGAATCTGGTTCAGCGTTTGTTCCCGCTCGTCGTGTCCGCCGCCCATCCCGGCCCCGCGCTGCCGCCCGATGGCATCAAGCTCATCTATGAAGATAATCGCCGGGCTGTTGCGGCGGGCCTGGTTGAACAGGTCGCGCACGCGGCTTGCGCCGATGCCCACGAACATTTCGACAAACTCGCTGGCGCTGGTGCTGAAGAAGGGGACGCCGGCCTCCCCCGCGACGGCCCGCGCCAGCAAGGTCTTGCCCGTACCGGGAGGGCCGACCAGGAGCACCCCCCGCGGGATTCTCGCGCCGAGTTGTTTGAAGCGGTCCGGGTCTTTCAGGAAGTCCACCACCTCCATCAGTTCCATCTTGGACTCATCGGCCCCGGCCACGTCGCCAAACCGCACCCCCGGCGGACTCAGGGTGTGCTCTTTGGCCCGCGAACGCCCGAAGTTGAACATCCCCTGCCGTTCGTTCATCTGCCGCCGAATGAAGTAGATAATCAGCCCGATGAGCAGGAGCGTCGGACCGAAGGTGAAGAGCAAGCCGAGCAGGAGGGGCGTTTCTCGGGCTACCGACGTCACCTCCACGTCGTGCTCCTCCAGCAGGGGCAGCAAACGCTCGTCGCGGATGGATGGCAGGGTGACGGTGAAGCGGGCGAGCTTCGACGGGCCGGGGGCCAGCGGAATACCTCCCGTTACCTCCATGTCCTCCTGGGGCGCGATGGGTTCCTCGAAGGTGCCCACGGCCTGCTGCCCCTCGATTTTCAGGGTTGCAACGTGGTCGTTGCGCACCTGCTTCAAAAACTGGGTGTATGACAGGTTGGCGGTTGGCGGCTCAGGTCGAAAGGTGAATATATTGATAATCATCAAGATGACCATGAGAATGACGAGGAGCCGACCACTGGGCAGCCAGCGCGGTGGTGGGGAGTCGCCCTGGTTTTGCTCCGGGTTCTTGCGGTTATTTCGTTGTGGAAACATCGCTCATTTTCCTTTCTCAATGGAGGCGCAGCGGAAGAAACAATCAAGTCCTGCTGCGTCCAGACCTACCCTGCCTTCTATTGTACTTGAAGTTGCGCATTTTTCACAGTCCATCAGGCTTGCCCCCTCCCCTGTGAGCCTGCCGTGCCCCCCCGGAATGGCGCTCTCAGTGCGGATGGGTGCTCTCTTGAAGGGGAACGGGAGAACGTTTGTCATCATCCGTTCATGTCCGGGGGGGGTGTTCTGAGTTCCTGGTTCGTTTGGATAGACAGGGAGGGGAACCAGACCCGGCGTGGAAGAAGAAAGGGAACAGCCATGAGCCATCGAGTATGGAATCCGGAGCGGCGGCGGAAGCTCATGACCTACGGAACCACCGAACGAGAGCTGCGCGAGCGATATGCAGCGACCGCGCCCACGATGTATACGCGGGAAGAGATTGTCACCAAAATCAAACGGCTTGACCCGAACACCATCATCAAGCCTCGCCAGAGCACCAGGACCCTGGCAACGATGCTGGCATGGATACTCTTTCCCTCCAGGCGAAAGAAAGCACGCAGCAAAGAGACCAGCAAATCGTAGGGATGCCATCCCATCCTGTTGAAAGTTGAAGGCTGAACGGGTCAACGGGTCCCATCAAAGCGAGACCCCCCACTCCCGGGGGAGCAGGGGGGAAGAGCGCCGGAGCGGGGGCAGCGAGTCCCGCCACCAGCATTCAGTTGACCCTATCAGTCAACGGTATATTCTCCTTCAACGACCCCGGCGTCCTTCCCGCCGGCGGCTCCGCTGCCGTCCGCACCGGGCGTACCGGTCCCGTCTGGCTGCCCCTCGCTGTAGGCCTGCTGCGAAATCCGGTGGATCTCCTGCTGCAACTCTGCCGAGAGCCGCTGCATGCGTTCTTCGTCTTCCTGACCGATGGCGCTTCGCAGGTCGCTGACCAGGTTTTCGATACGACTGCGGTCGCTCGGGTCCACGCGTTCGCCCAGTTCGTTCATCGTCCGTTCGGCCTGGTATGCCAGACCATCGCTCTGGTTCTTTACCTCCACCATCTGGCGGCGGCGCTCATCCTCCTCGGCGTGCGACTGGGCATCCTGCACCATCTGGTCAATCTCGCCCTGGTCCAGGTTGGTGCTCGCCGTAATGGTGATGCGCTGCTCTTTGCCCGTTGCCTTGTCCTTGGCGTGGACGTCCAGAATGCCATTGGCATCAATATTGAACGCCACTTCAATCTGGGGCACCCCACGCGGTGCGGGCGGGATACCTTCGAGGCGGAAGCGCCCGAGCGTCATATTGTCGCCGGCCATCTTGCGCTCACCCTGAAGCACATGGATATCAACGGCGGTCTGGTTGTCGGCGGCGGTGGAGAAGATTTCGCTTTTCCGGGTCGGGATGGTCGTATTGCGCTCAATCAGGACAGTCATCACCCCGCCGAGCGTCTCGACCCCGAGGGAAAGCGGGGTCACGTCGAGCAGCACCACATCCTTCACTTCGCCGCCAAGCACGCCTGCCTGGATAGCCGCACCGATGGCGACCACCTCGTCCGGGTTCACGCTCTTGTTCGGCTCTTTCCCGGTCAGCTTGCGCACCAGGTCTTGCACCAGCGGCATGCGGGTGGAGCCACCCACCAGCACCACTTCGTCCAGTTCCGAAGCCTTCAAACCCGCGTCTTTGAGCGCCTGCAAGAACGGTCCGCGCAGTCGTTCGGTCAACTCCGTGCTAATCTGCTCAAACCTGGAACGGGTGAGCGTTATCGTCAGGTGCTTGGGGCCGCTGGCGTCCGCCGTGATGAACGGCAGGTTGACCTCCGTTTCCATGCGGCCCGAAAGCTCAATCTTGGCCTTTTCTGCGGCTTCCCTGAGCCGCTGAAGCGCCTGGCGGTCCTTGCTCAGGTCAATGCCCTGGTCCTTGCGGAACTCATCAATCAGCCAGTTGACAATGCGCTGGTCATAGTCATCACCACCCAGATGGGTGTCTCCGTTGGTAGCCTTCACTTCAATCAGGCCATCGCTAACTTCCAGAATGGAGACGTCGAAGGTCCCACCGCCCAGGTCAAACACCAGGATGGTTTCATCCTTCTTCTTGTCCAGGCCATAGGTCAGCGATGCTGCCGTTGGCTCGTTGATGATGCGCAGCACCTCCAGACCAGCAATCTTGCCGGCGTCCTTGGTGGCCTGGCGCTGGCTGTCATTGAAGTAGGCCGGGACGGTAATCACCGCCTGCGTCACCGGTTCGCCCAGGTAGGCTTCGGCGTCAGCCTTGAGCTTCTGCAACACCATCGCGCTGATTTCCTGGGGCGCATATTCCTTGCCCGTCTGCGATGAAACGACCCGCACATCATCGCGCGGTCCAGCCATCACCTTGAAGGGGACCATATCCCGCTCGACGGTCGTTTCATTGAAGTTGCGCCCGATGAAGCGCTTGATGGAGAAAAAGGTATTTTCGGGGTTAATGGTGGCCTGGCGCTTGGCGGTCTGCCCGACCAACCGTTCCCCGTTTTTGGCAAATGCCACGACCGATGGGGTCGTACGGTTCCCTTCGGCACTGGGAATAACGACCGGGTCTCCGCCCTCCATAACGGCGACGACCGAGTTGGTGGTTCCCAGGTCAATACCAACAATCTTTCCCATGGATAGCCTCCTTTATAAGGTATCTTCACATCTCTTTTCAAGAGCGAACAACACGCAGTTGTATCAGTATGTATCAGTATGTATCAGTATGTATCAGTTTTCTCCAGGTGTATGAACAAGAACAGGGACCGGTGTGGCAATGGCGACATGAGCCATTGTTTCCTCCCCCGGCCCACACTCCCACCTCGTTTCGTCTGTTAGTGTACCGCCTCTTCGCTAGTAGGGCGCAAGAATGGTATTAGAGTTGTGTTAGATGAGCAGCCGGGGCTTCCCCTCTGGCTCCCTTCGACTTTTGCCTTTTTCTCCTCCATTGGTGCATGAACACTCCAGAAAAGCTGTGTTATACTGAACAGCAGCAATGCATGGTCAAGTACAACCAGCGCAAGTCATACCAACGACTCGGTCGCTCCCCCGCTGGCAGGTCATCATGGCCGGCTGTGTCGAATATCAGGCCGCGTGGGAGTGGCAGCGCCATCTCCTGGCCGAACGGTCCGCCGGGCGATGTCCGGATACCCTGCTGCTGCTGGAGCACCCCCCGACCATCACGCTCGGACGGGGAGCATGCCGCCAGCACGTATTGATAGCGGACGATGAACTGGCCCGGCGCGGGGTTGCCCTGGTGGAGAGCGACCGTGGCGGCGACGTGACCTACCACGCCCCGGGCCAACTGGTAGGCTACCCTATTCTCAAACTCTCCTCCTATGGCGGGCATGTTCTGGAATACCTTCGCAACGTGGAAGAGGTACTGATTCGTACGCTGGCAGGCTATGGCATCGTAGGGGGGCGGATGGAGGGTCTGACGGGCGTATGGGTGTCCACCCACCCCTCCCCATCCGAAGGCCCCGACCATGGCCAGTGGGTACGGCCCGATGCGGCTCTTGCAAAGATTGCGGCCATCGGGGTGCGCCTCAGTGCCAGCGGTATCACCTCGCACGGGTTTGCCCTGAACGTCTCCCCCGACTTGCGCGGGTTCGGTGCGATCATCCCCTGTGGCCTTCGCAACGGGCGTGTGACCTCCCTGGAGCAACTGATGGGAACAGCACCACCGCTCCAGGAGGTGGCCGAACGGGTCAGGGCCGGTTTTGCCGAAGTGTTTGGGATACCAATGGGAACAGCGGTGACAACGGTGACAACGGTGACAGCGGTGACAGCGGTGACAGCGGCGGGTTCCCCAGAGCAGAAAGAAGTGCGTTAATGGAGCGTATCTATGTCGCAATAGACCTTGAAATGACTGGTCTGGAAGTCGGGGAAGATGAGATTATCGAGGTCGGGGCCGTCAAATTTCAGGGGGATACCGTCCTTGAAACGTTCTCCTCGCTCGTCAAGCCCCATCGCTCCCTCCCCCTCAAAATCACGCGGATTACGGGGATCCGTGCGGCAGACCTGGTGAGTGCGCCGCGCTTTGGCGAGGTCGCCCCGGAGTTGGTGCGGTTTCTCAAAAACTATCCCCTGGTCGGGCACTCCGTCGAACGGGACCTGCGGATGTTGCAGTCGCACGGATTGCACCTGAACCAACCCGTCTACGATACCTTCGACCTGGCCACGCTGCTGCTGCCCCGCATCTCATCCTACAAGCTCGGGACGCTGGCGGAGCACCTGGGGATTTCCCACGCCGATGCCCACCGTGCTCTGAACGACGCGGATATGACCCGCCAGGTTTTCTGGCACCTGCTGGAGCAAATCCGGGCACTGACCTTCCCCGACCTGACCGAAGTCAACCGCTTGATGGAGATGACCGACTGGGCAATCCGGTCGCTGGTGGCCGAGATGCACCAGGCTCGCACGCGGCAGGCGTTTCTCGTCGGGCCGCCGGACGCAGCCGGGTCGCTCCTTTCCCATTCCCCCCCCCCGGCCCCTCCCGGCCCGGGGGAGACGCTCTGGGACGAGGGAGAAGCGGGAGCACGGGACCCAGAACGTGCCGCTCGCCCATCCAGACCCGAAGGCCCCCGTCCGCTCAGACCCACGGGCAGGACGGAGCCGCTGGACCTGGATACTATCACCGCCTTCTTTGCTCCCGGCGGAGCCATGAGCCAGATATTTGGAGCCTATGAACAGCGCCTTCCCCAGGTCGAGATGGCCCGGGCCGTGGCGCAGAGTTTCAACCGCAGTATCCCCCTGCTCATCGAGGCGGGCACTGGCACCGGCAAGAGTATGGCCTACCTGCTTCCGTCCGTCCTCTTTGCCGTCCAGCGCGGAGAACGGGTGGTCGTCTCGACCAACACCCTCAACCTCCAGGACCAGTTGTTTTTCAAGGACATTCCCGACCTGCTGCGGATGGTGCAGGTGTGGAGC
>DAOTUF010000591.1:0-4454 GCA_034437495.1 Chloroflexaceae bacterium
CCTCCAATCACCGATGGGAGAGGGGGCAGCGCATCAGCGAGGGGGGAGGGGGGGGCAAGAGCCTGTAACTATCCTGTACCCTCTGCGCCGTATAATCCAACCATACGCCAGCGCCAGTGGCGTCACATCACCTGAGTGGGACAACCGTAAGGTAACGGGAGACAGCCAGAGCCAACCGCAGCAGCACGCCGCAACCAGAAAACAAAGATGGTTGTATAATAGGGACTCAGGTATCCGGAAGTTTTGTATTCTTGAGGAGGATGTTGGTGGATTGGAATAAGCAAGCAGAAGAAATGCTCAAGACCTGGACCACGTCACAGCAGAAGATGTGGGATAGCTGGTTCAAGACCATGCAGACCATTGGAACGTCTCAGGCGGGTGACACGTGGGAAAAGTCTATTGATACCTGGAAAGATTCGGTGAAACAGGCATTGGACGCCCAGACCCGCTGGACCCAGTTCTGGGTGGAGAGCATGACCTCCGGGTCGGGGGTTGGCAAGCCGGCCGCCGAGTGGTCCACCCAGATGTTGGAGATGACGAAGCGCTGGTCGGAAACCCAGAACCAGCTCTGGGACAACTGGTTCGACACGATGAAGAAGTCCGACCCGACCGCGATGGCGAAAAACTGGAATACCGACGAGCTTCAGAAAATCGTGCAGGTCTGGCAGGAAACCGCCCAGAAGACCATGGAAGCTCAGATGGAATGGACGCGCATGATGACGCAGGCGCAGAAAGCCGATAAGGTGAGCTAGGACCCGAGGACCTACGGACTGCGTGCAGAGGAGGGCGAGCCGCCAACAGGGGCAACCAGACCCCGGCCTGACGCTTCCCTCCTCTCCTCCACCCCGATCATGCTTCATCACCGGCGTCTGTTCCCCATCGCTGCCGAACAAAGCACCAGCAAGCCAGACCACAACGCAGAAAGAGCAGAAAGAAAGGAGGAAGGCAGAATCCTCAAACTGCTTCAGTCCTATGGAAAAAGACAAACAACAACGGATTCGGGAACTTGCCGAACAGATGCAGCATGCCACCAACCCGGACCAGCAAAATCTGGCACAGGGAACCCTGGAATTGTTAGAATATGTCGATGAACTGGTCCTTGCCCTTCATAGTGCCACGGAAACCTGCTGCGAAGCGATGTCGCTGGTCTACGAAGGGCGGTGCAAGGGAACCTAGTATGAGCATCCGGTAAGAAATGGTAGGAGTGTGAGCCATGTCGCTCTTCGGCTCACCCAATGTCGAAAAACTGAAAGCAAAGCGGGATATCCCCGGTCTCGTCAAAGCCCTGGACTACCAGAAGGACCCCCAGGTGCGCCAGGATGCTGCGATAGCCCTGGGAGCCATCGGAGACCCGCAGGCGGTGGCTGCCCTGCTCGCCGCGCTCAAGCAGGGCGACGAACCAACCCGCGAGGCTGCAACCCGGGCCCTGGGGCAAGCCGGCGCGGCCCGGGCCGTTGAGCCGCTTATCGCCGCGCTCAGCGACCCTGCCCCCTCCGTGCGCCGCGCCGCGGTTGCTGGCCTGGCACACCTGAGCGACCCCCGGGCGATTGAGCCGCTGGTCGCCCTGCTCAGGCAGCCAGACGAAACCCTCTCCCCGGAAATAGCCCAGGCGCTCGCGCAGATAGGCGCAGCCCTGCGAAAAGGGGGAACGGGGGAGGGAGAAGAAGAGGCAACCCGCCTTCTGGTCAACCCGCTTGCTGCCCTGCTGCAAGACCAACACGAAGCCCCCCACACCCGCCAGGCCGCCGCTACCGCACTGGAACGGGTGGGGTGGCAGCCAGCGCAGGACGAAACCAGCGCCGCTTACTGGATAGTCAGGCAGCAGTGGGAACGCAGTGTCGCCGTGGGGGAGCCTGCGGTTCCATACCTCGTGGCGGCCCTCACCGACCAGGCGACCACCCCCGAGGCGCGGCAGGCCATCTTCCGCTCCCTGGTCCAGATTGGACCCTCATCTGCCCCCGCCCTGATAGCCCTGCTCAAACACGCCGAAACCGACGTACGCAGAGCCGCGGTCCACGCCCTGGTGAGCCTGGGGTCGTCGGCCCTGCCCTCCCTCATAGAAGCCCTGCATGACGAGCACGAAGAAGTCCGTCTGGCGGTAGTCATCATCCTGGGGCAGATAGGCGACCCCCGCGCCGTTGTGCCGCTCATTGGCAGGTTTCAGGATACGGACTGGACGGTGCGCGGTCAGGCCTATAAAACGATTGTCCGAATCGGCAAACCGGCCATCCCGCAGCTTGTGGCCGCGCTCCGCCACGAGAGCGACGAAATCAAGTGGGGAGCCGCGGGGACCCTGGAAGCCCTGGGCTGGAAACCCGCAGCCGACGAGACCGGCGCTATCTACTGGATTGTCAAGGGAGAATGGCACCGCTGTGTGAGCATCGGCGCTCCGGCTATCTCCCCCCTCATTGCCCGGTTGACCCACTGGGATACCGCCGTCTGCCGTGAGGCGATGGGGTCGCTGGTGCGCCTGGGAGGGCTGGCGGTCGAACCGCTCATTGCCGCCCTGACCGATGAGCACCCCAATGTGCGAAAATGCGCCGCCACTGCGTTAGGCATGATAGGAGACAAACGGGGGGAACAACCCCTGATGCAACTCCTTTCGGACCGTGACCGCGAGGTCAGCAAGATAGCCTCCGAAGCCATCAGCGCCATCCAGACCGGCGAGATGTGGCGTGGTTCGAGTTGACCCTGCCGTGTAAATGGCGGATGGCGGATGAATGGTGATGGAAAAGGGAACCTGAGCAATGTTGCTCTTTGGACGCCCCAATATTGAAAAGCTCAGACAAAAACGCGATATCGCGGCCCTGAGCCGGGCCCTGGACTACGAAAAAGACCCGTTGGTAGAGGCGGAGGCTGCCCGCGCCCTGGGACAACTGGGAGGCGAGGAAGCCCTCGAACATCTGACCCGGACGATTCAGGAGATGGACGACGGCTACCGCCGCGGCAACGAAGACCTGCGCGAGGCTATCCTGCTGGTGCTGCCGGAGATGTCCCCTGAGCATGCCATGGAACCGCTGAGCCTTGCCCTCAAGCAAGAATCGCTCCGGGTGCGTCAGGCCGCGGCTATCGGCCTGGGCAAGGTTGGCGACGAATATGCCATCGGAGCCTTGCTCATGGTCCTCAAGCGCCGCGACAGTGCTATGTACCGCGCAGTCGGTCAATCTCTGGCGCACATTGGCCTGCGCATGGACGAGGAAAAACGGCGTAAACGCATCATCGAGCCGCTTGCCCACATCCTCCGCAATGACCGCCTGGACATCCGCGACCCGGGCATTGTCACCCTCGAATGGATGGGGTGGGAGCGGGATGGGAGCTATGTTCCCCCGACCGACGAGGAAGTGAGCCAGGACAAGAAGGAACTGCGGGCGGTCGTCTTTGATTCTCTGCAACAGATGGGGTGGCAGCCAGACCAGAGCACCCTGGGCGCGGCCTACCACGTGATGCAGGGAGAGTGGGACACGTGTGTGGCCATCGGTCAGCCTGCCGCCGAACCCCTGATTTCTGCCCTCAAAGATGATGACCAGGAGGTGTGCAAGGGCGCGTTCCAGTCCCTCGTCCGTCTGGGCAAGGTGGTCGGGGAAGACCTGATCGAGGCGCTCAAGCACGAAAAAGCGGTCGTCCGTCAGGCATCGTTTCAAGCCCTGCACAAAATCGGTATCCCCATCCTCAACGAACTGGTCGCATCGCTGGAGCACGAAAACCCCGAAGTCCGGCGAAGCTCGGCCATCATGCTTGGCCAGTTGAAGGACCCCGGCGCAGTGCTGCCGCTCATCCACGCCTTTCGAGACATCGACTGGGATGTACGGGCGTATGCCTACAAGTCGATGATGAACATCGGCAAGCCGGCCCTTCCCTCGCTCGTTGCCGCGCTCCGCCACCCGAGCGAGGCGGTGCGGTGGGGAGCCGCCGGCACTCTCGAAGCCTTCGGGTGGAAGCCCGCCGCGGACACCACCGGCGCGGCCTACTGGATAGTCAAAGGGGAATGGCACCGCTGCATCCAGATTGGTGCTCTGGCTATCCCGCCGCTCATCGAGATGTTTGCGCACTGGGACCGCGAGATGGGCAAAAAGGCCATGGCAACCCTGGTCCAGATTGGCGCTCCGGCGGTCGAACCGCTTATCGCTGCGCTCACCCACGAGGCGTCGGAGGTGCGCATCCTTGCCGCGCTGACGTTGGGGATGATAGGCGACGAGCGGGCCATCCCATCCCTGACCGAGCGAATGGCAGACGAAGACGAAGCCGACGCCGTACGCGAAGCGCTCTCGGAGGCGCTCAACGCACTCCAACCCGACCCTTCGTCCGAAACACCCGAAGCACCCGAACCCGAAGATGATAGTCTCGCAGCCACAACCGACCCGGGCGAGCAGGAAGGGGACCGTCGGGAAGGAACGGAACAGGAACGGGAGCAGGCAGGGCGCGAGCGCGGAAAGGGGCCAAGCTGAAGCCCTCAT
>DAOTUF010000592.1:0-8168 GCA_034437495.1 Chloroflexaceae bacterium
CCCCCCCCCGATGACGGCCCCCCGCTGCCTGTCTCAGCCATCTACGCCGCGACTGGCGCAACCAGCAGTGTGCTGCACACGCTGCACCAGAAAGGCATCATCCAGATTGGCACCCGCGAGGTGCGCCGCGACCCGCTGAAGGCGTGGGAGGAAGATGCTGCGTCCCACTCGGATGAACGCGACGTTCCGCCCCTCACCGCCGGGCAGCGCCGGGTGTGGGAACCGCTGGCTGCGGCCCTTGATGCCCTTCGCTCCGATACGCCGACCGAAGCGGGTGAAAGGGAGAAGGTGGGAGAGGTGGGGGAGATGGGGGAAGCGTTATCGTCCCCACCCCCCGAAAAGGTCTTTCTGCTCCACGGTGTCACTGGCAGCGGGAAGACCGAAATCTACCTGCGGGCCGCGGCACGGGTGGTACGGTTGGGGAGGCAGGCACTCGTGCTGGTGCCCGAAATCGCCCTGACCGCGCAACTCATCCAGCGGTTCGCGGCCCGCTTCCCCGGCCAGTTGGCCGTGCTCCACAGCCAGCTTTCTGCCGGCGAGCGCTACGACGAGTGGCGGCGGGTGCGGCGCGGCGAAGCCCCCGTTGTTATCGGGAGCCGCTCCGCAGTCTTCGCCCCCCTCCCCCACCCTGGCCTGATTGTCATCGACGAAGAGCACGAACCGGGCTTCAAGCACGAACAAAGCCCGCGCTATCACGCCCGCGATGTCGCGCTCCATCTGAGCACGGTGAGCGGGTGCGTAGTTATCCTGGGGAGCGCCACCCCCAGGATCGAGAGCTACCACGCGGCACGGAGCGGTCGCGCCACCCTGCTGACCCTGCCCGAACGGGTCGGGCGGGTGCGCGGGGATGATGGCCTGCCGCGGAGCCAGATACTCCCGCTCCCCCGCGTGCGCCTGGTAGATATGCGTCACGAACTGCACGAGGATAACCGTTCTATCTTCAGCCGACCCCTGCACCACGCCCTGACCGCGGCCCTGGAACGCGGCGAACAGGCCATCCTCTTCCTCAACCGGCGCGGCGCGGCGACCTTTGTGATGTGCCGCGACTGCGGCCATGTGCTGCGCTGCCCGTCGTGCGAGGGGCCGGTCGTCATGCACTATGAATATGAAGCAGCAGCAGCGACCGCCAGCGAAGCCCCCTCCCCCCCGGCTCCCATCCTGGTGTGCCATTCCTGCACCCATCGCCGGCTCGTTCCCCCCTTCTGCCCCGAGTGCTTCAGCCCGCGCATCAAGTCTTTTGGTATTGGCACGCAGCGCGTTGAACAGGAGGTGCGGCAGATGTTCCCCCAGGCTCGCCCGCTGCGGTGGGACCACGACAGCACCACTGGCAAGGGGTCTCACCACCGGCTGCTCAACCAGTTCTTGCGCCACGAAGCAAACGTGCTGGTGGGCACCCAGATGATTGCCAAGGGGCTGGACCTGCCGCATGTGTCGCTGGTAGGGGTTATCGCAGCCGATATGGGGTTGTACCTGCCCGATTTTCGCAGCGGCGAGCGCACCTTTCAACTGCTGACCCAGGTGGCAGGGCGGGCCGGGCGACGCTCCTCCAGCCGGCGGGGAGAGGTCATCATCCAGACCTACACGCCCGAGCACTACGCGCTCCAGGCAGCCCAGGAACACGATTATCGGGCATTCTACACCCAGGAAATCAGCTTTCGCCGCCAGACCGGGTACCCCCCCTTCGGGCAACTGGTGCGGTTCGTCTATACCAACCCCAACCAGGCCGCCTGTCAGAAAGCCGCCGCTGACCTTGCCGCCAGGCTGCGGGCCGCTGCCGAAGCGCATGCGCTGCCCGATTGGGGAATGGTTGGCCCGGCCCCTGCCTTCTTCCAGCGCGTGCGGGGCAAGTGGCGCTGGCATCTGCTGCTGCGGGTCTCTGGCCCGCCCGATGAGACGGAAGCATCGCTGCGGTCCCTCCTTGCCCATCTTGGCTCCCTTCCTGGATGGGTGGTCGACATTGAGCCAGTGCATGTGCTATAATTAAACAGTTCTAGCTGTTCAAAGTCCAACAAGACACATAGAGAGAGTGGAATCATGGCGTTACGTCGAGTCTTTCGTATTGATGACCCCGAAGACTATAAGACCTTGAAGACCCGCTGCCGCCCGGTCAAGCTGCCTCAGCCGGGGTTGAACCGTCTCATTGATGATATGTTTGAGACGATGCACGAAAACCGCGGGTTGGGGTTTGCGGCCCCACAGATTGGCCTGACCATTCGGCTCATCGTCATCGAGATACCGGCCCTGCACGAGAAGCTCGAAGACGGGACCGAGGTGGAAGTGGCCCCCCCTCGCAAATATGTCCTGCTCAATCCCCGCATCGTGAAGATGAGTCCCGAGGAGATTATCAGCTTCGAGGGGTGTCTCAGTCTGCCCAACTGGTATGGGGATGTTCCGCGGGCCGAATGGGTCACAGTCGAATACCAGGAACCCAATGGCAAGCATCGACGGCTGCGGAAAGCCGATGGGATTCTCGGTCGGGTCATTCAGCACGAAATTGATCACCTGGAAGGTGTTCTGTTCACCGAACGCATTCGCGACCTCTCCACGCTACGCGAAATCACCGAAGAAGAATTCGAGGAAATGGAGCGGCAAGCGGCAGAGGAAGAGGCTCGCGAGCGCGAAGCAAGCACGTCCGAAGCCCCATCAGCAACCGCAGCAGAGACCCCGCCCCCTCCTCCTCCTGACGAGGCGAACTCAGAAACAACCGCTGAGAACGAGGACGGTGCAGGGGAACCGCACGCTGCTGACGAAGCAGAAATCGAACGGGTAGCCGCCTAGGGCTTCTCCATGCTATCGGTCATCAACTGGTAGGAGTCTGGTCGGCAGGGCGAAACGAGCAGGTATTCGCGCTGCCGGGCAGGGCTTCTGTGGTTCGAAATCATACCGCTGTTACCTGAGAAACGAGGGAAAGGTGTCAACAACCGTTCGTATTCTCATTGCCGAAGATAATGACCTGGTGCTGCTCACGCTGGAAGAACAGCTGCGCGGTCTGGGGTATGACGTGGTGGGTATGGCCCACACCGGCCTTGAGGCCGTCCATCTGACGGCCCGCCTCTGCCCGGACCTGGTCATTATGGACTTCCGTATGCCCGAAATGGATGGAGCCGAGGCGACCATCCGTATCCAGAAACATACCCCCGTCCCCGTCATCATGCTCACCGCCTACGCCGATAATGAGACCATCCGCAAGGTGAAAGAAGCGGGCGCACTGGGCTACCTGGTCAAGCCCGTGAGCGAGAACGAACTTCCTCCGGCCATCAATATCGCGCTGGCCCGCTTCCAGGAATTGCAAGACCTGAAAACGAAGGTCACGGAACTCGAAGACTCGCTGGAGGCCCGCAAGCTCATCGAACGGGCAAAGGGTATCCTGATGCGGCGCTTGCAGATGAGCGAACACGACGCCTACGAACGGCTGCGCCAGCGGGCGCGTGACAAACGTACCAAAATGCGAGAGATTGCCCGGGCAATTATTGAAGCTGAGGAACTGTTTGGTTCCTGAATTATCAATAGCATCAAGCCCATCAAGCCCATCAAGCCCATCAAATCAGGTCTGGAAAGGAGAGTGATACCTATGCCTACTACTGCGACCTCGACACATGAACCGGTGCTGACCCTGGATGAGATGCCGTGGCAGGATATCCCCCTTCCTCCCACGGACCTCCCCGATAGTGATGGAGACAAAATGGGATCACCATGGCACGTCAACAACATGGTCCTGCTCAAGGCTACCATCCAGGCATCCCGCGGCAACCAGATGGACGATTACTATATCGGGACGAACATGTTCCTCTACTTCAGTATGGAGCAGGTCCGCAACCAGGACTACAAGGGGCCGGATGTGTTCGTGGTCAAGAACGTGGACGGCACCCGCAAACGCCTCTCGTGGATTGTGTGGGACGAGGACGGGCGCTACCCCGATGTTATCATCGAACTCATGTCGCCCTCTAACAAGCGCAAGGACCTGGTGGACAACAAGACGTTGTACGAGCAGGTGTTTCGCACCTCGGAATACTTCTGCATTGCGATGGAGGCGAAGCAACTGCTTGGCTGGCGGAGGGAGCACCGAGCTTACGTCCCCATCGAACCCGATGAACGCGGCTGGCTCTGGAGCGAGGAACTCCAGGTCTGGCTTGGGCGGTGGAACGGAACCTACCAGTGCCAGGAGGATACCTGGGTGCGGCTGTATACGCCGGAGGGCGAGCTAGTGCTGCTCCCCGAAGAAGCCGCAGCGCAGCAGGTGGAGGCCGCCGAACACCGTGCCCACACCGCCGAACACCGCGCCCACACCGCCGAACACCATGCCCAGGAAGAACGCCAGCGCTCGGAGGAACTGGCGGCACAGGTCGCCCGGCTGGAAGCCGAACTCAACCGTCTTCGTGGCGACGGGGGAGGGAATGGAGATGGGGAGGAGGATGGATAAAAGAGGCACAGCCATACCATAATCATTATGCTTTTTCTGGGAGACCTGCTTGCTGCTGGTGGGCGTCTCAGCGGCGAAGCACCAACGCACTATTTCAGCGACGTTTCCTACGACTCGCGGCTAATCCGACCGGGCGAACTGTTTCTCGCCCTGCGCACCCCGCGAGCCGATGGGCACGACTATATCCCCGCGGCGCTGGCAGCCGGAGCCGCGGGGGTCGTCTGTGCGTGGTCTCCCCCGGCCACCGAGGGGGCGACCATCATCCTGGCCGACGACCCTACCGCGCTCATCCAGCGGTGGGCCTCGTACCGGCTTCAAGAGGTCTCCCCGACTGTCGTTGCCATCACGGGTAGCGTTGGCAAGACCTCGACCAAGCGAGCTACGTCCACGCTGCTGAGTGGGATGGGTGCCACCTTTGCCAGTCGTCAGAGCTTCAATTCGCTCCTGGGGTTGCCCATCGCCCTGGCGCGGCTCCAGGATGACCACCGCTCCGCTGTGCTGGAGTTTGGCAGCGACCGCCCCGGCGAAATTGCCCGCCTGACCGCGCTCTTTCCCCCGCACATTGCCGTCGTGACTGCTGTCGGTCAGTCCCACCTCAAGGCGTTCGGTTCGCTGGAGGGGGTTGCCAGAGAAAAAGGCGCTCTGGTGGAGCCGCTCCCGCCGGAGGGGTGGGCCATCCTCAATGGCGATGACCCCTATGTGGCCGCCATGCGGGAGCAGACTGCCGCGCAGGTGTTGACCTTCGGCTCCGGCCCTGCCTGCCATCTCCACGCCAGTGGTGTGCGCCTGTCGCTCCACGAGACGCGCTTTTGCCTGCACTGGGAGGGGCACCCCTCCATTCCCCACATCCCCCCCTCCACCCTGCCGGACGTTGTGCTTCCGCTTGTGGGCGAGCCAGCCGTCTCCATTGCGCTGGCGGCGGTTGGTGTGGCGCTGGCGTGTGGGATGGCGCTTGAGCAGGTGGTTCCCCTGCTGGCTCGGGTTCCCCCTGTCGAAGGGCGTCTGCGCCCGCTGCCCACTGCCAGCGGAGCTACCCTCCTCGATGATACGTTCAATGCCTCGCTTCCATCGGTGCTGGCTGCCCTGCGCACGCTGGCCACCCTCCCGGCCCGGCGGCGCATCGCCATCCTTGGGGAACTGGCGGACTATGGGCCGGACGTGCAGTCCGCCTACCGTGAGATGGGCACTCTGGCGGGTTCCGCGGTTGAGATGCTCCTGTGCAAGGGCGATTGGGGGCACACAATGATACAGGCCGCCCGCCAGTCCAACCCCTCGCTGCCCGCCAGCATCATCTATACGGCCACTGGTGCTCGCCACGCTCTCCCCTCCGACCTCGGTGAGGGAGACCTCATCCTGGTCAAGGGGAGTGCCGAAGCGCGGATGGAGCGCATCACGGCGAGCCTCCTTGACCCGGATGTCCAGACCGACCAGGTGCTCGTGCGGCAGGAGGCTGCCTGGCACACGGTGCGCATTGGCGAACCCGAACGCCCCACCTGGGCCGGGATTAACCTGGACGCAGTAGCCCACAACATTCGCCGCCTGCAAGCCATCGCCGGGGTCCCCGTGATGGCGGTAGTCAAGGCCGATGCCTACGGGCATGGAGCGGTGCGGGTGGCGCGGGTGGCGCTGGCGAGCGGAGCCACGGCCCTGGCAGTTGCCACCCTGAGCGAAGCCCGCACCCTCCGCGAGGCCGATATCACCGCACCCGTCCTCATTCTAGGCTATACCCCCCCCTGGCAGGCGGGAGAGGCGGTGCAACTCAATGTCATGTGCGGTGTGTTTGACCTGGACGTTGCCCGGGCGCTCTCCCAGGCCGCCAGTGCCGCACAGCGCGAAGCCACCATTCATGTCAAGGTGGATACCGGCATGGGTCGCCTGGGTATGCTGCCCGACGAGGCAGGCCCGTTCCTGCACGGTGTGTCGCAGTGGCCTGCCCTCCGCATTGAAGGTCTCTATTCCCACTTTGCCACGGCAGACAGCAGCGACGAGTCCTTTGCCCGTCTCCAGCTTCAGCGGTTCCAGCAGGTAGTGGAGCGCGTTACCGCGGCCGGTCTCCGCCCCCCGCTGGTTCATATGGCGAACAGCGCGGCCCTGCTGCGCTTTCCCGATGCCCGCTTTGATATGGTGCGGCCCGGGATTGCCTGCTACGGCCTCAGCCCCTCGAATGAGACGCCCCTGCCCGCCGACTTGCTGCCCGCTCTCTCCTTCTTGACGAGGGTGGCGCAGGTCAAGCTGCTCCCACCCGGCACCGCCCTCTCCTACGGCGGCACGTTCGTGACCTCGCGCCCGTCGCGTATTGCCACGCTGCCGGTGGGCTATGCCGATGGTTTTCGCCGTTCTCCGCCCTGGCGCTGCGTGCTGGTACGTGGCCAGCGGGCCCCCGTGGTCGGGCGCGTGTGTATGGACTATACGCTCATTGATGTTACCGATATTGAAGGGGTGCGGAGTGGCGATATCGTCGTCCTGATAGGCTCGCAGGGGGATGGCTGCATCACTGCTGACGAGGTGGCGGAGTGGCTTGGTACCATCAACTACGAAGTTGTCTCGGCCATCCTGCCACGGGTCCCGCGGGAGGTTGAACCATAGCAGCACCCCGGGAAAGCAAATCGTCCGCTTCGGACCCCACCCCCCTGCGACCGCGGCCCGACCTGCCAGCAACCCTGCTGGCGCTGCTCATCGGGGGTATGCTCCTCTGGCTCAGTCTGGCGCGATACCAGGGCTACAACGCCGGGATGCTCGACCTGGGCAATATGGCCCAGGCCATCTGGAGTGGGACGCAGGGGGACCCGCTGGTCGTGACCTTCCCCGATGGCCCGTTGAGCCGCCTGGCCCACCACGTCGAACTGGTCTACTTCCTGTTTGTGCCTTTCTACGCGCTGTGGCCTGACCCGCAGCTGCTCCTTGTGGGGCAGGCGCTCCTCTTCGTGCTAGGAACCCTGCCTGTCTACCGCCTGGCCCTGCGCCAGACGGGAAGCATCTTCGCGTCCCGCAGTCTGGCGCTGGTCTATTTGCTCTACCCCGTCGCTCAGACCGCCGTACTGTTCGACTTCCACGGCGATACGCTGGCAATGCCGCTGCTGCTCTTTGCGCTGGATGCGCTGGATACCCGCGCGTGGCGCACCTATGGCCTGTGGCTCGTGCTTGCCCTGAGCTGCAAATTCTACGTGGCGCTGCCCGTGGCCGGGCTAGGCGGCTACCTCCTGCGATGGGGAGGACGACCGGGCGACCGCAAAGCAGGGACGCTGACGGTGGGGGCTGCGCTCGCCTACGGTGCGACGGCCTTCTTCGTTATCCGCCCACTCTTTGCGCCCGCCGGAGGGGAACCAGGGGGAACCGAGGGGGCAGGAGGGATCGCCAGTACCACAGGCTCCTATCTCCAGTTCTACTTCGGCCACTTCCCCGAACTCCGGGCGACCCTGGGGGATCGCTTGCTCAGCGGCCTCGTGGTCTTTGGCCCGGCCATGCTGGTGGCGTGGCGGGGGTGGCGCTGGCTCCTACCTGGCCTGCCCATTGCCGCCGCCATGCTGCTGTCCACCGGCCCTGGCGGTTCCTACGATTTTCGCTACCACCACTATGCCCTGGTCGTTCCGTTCATCATCATGGCAGCCATTGCAGGAAGCGCGAAGCAGAAAGCTGCCGCTCTGACGACTACCACTCCCCCTGCCCTTCTCCCTCCCCGTTCCCGCCCGCGCCGAAGCTGGCGGGAACGGGGAGGGAGAAGGGCAGGGGGAGTGGTAGTCGTCAGAGC
>DAOTUF010000593.1:0-9716 GCA_034437495.1 Chloroflexaceae bacterium
GTGCCGTTACCGCCAGTATCACTATGAAGCGGCAGAAACCGCCTTTCGCCGCGTGACGGAGCTGTCGCCAGACGATATAGACGGGCTGCTCGGGCTGGCCTACACGCTGGAAGGGCTTGAGCACAACGAGGAGGCCATCACCCTCTACGAGCGTGTTCTGGAGCTAGACCCGTCCAACCAGCCTGCCCAGGAATCCTTGAGCCAGCTGCGCAACCGGGGGTGAGCGCGGTCAGGCCAGCGCGTTGCCTGCCTCTGCTCCTCCTCCCCACCCCCCGCTACTCGCGGGAGCGGAGGTGGGGGAAGAGCATCACCTCGCGGATAGTTGCCTGGTCGGTCAGGAGCATCACCAGGCGGTCCACCCCCAACCCCATACCGCCAGTGGGGGGCATGCCATACATCAGCGCATTGAGAAAGTCCAGGTCCATCTGGTGGGCCTCGTCGTCGCCCGATGCAAACGCCCGCCCCTGCTCGAGAAACCGCTGCTCCTGGTCGAGCGGGTCGTTCAGTTCGGTGAAGGCATTGGCCACTTCCATCCCCGCGATGAACCCTTCGAAGCGCTCCGTCAGCGTGGGCATCTCTGGTTTGCGCTTGGCAAGCGGCGATAGCTCCACCGGGTAGTCGAGGATCAGGGTGGGTTGAATGAGGGTGGGCTGCACGCACGTGCTGAACACTTCGTCCACCAGCTTGCCCCAGGTGGGTTTGCGCTCGACCCCCTTCAACCCCGCGGCCAGCATCGCATCCCACAGGGTTTCGACGGTCGTCGTCTCCAGAATATCAAGACCGGTCCGGTCGCGGATAGCCGCCACCAGGGGTATCCGGTCCCACTCGGAGCCAACGTCAATCTGGTGCCCCTGATAGACGATGCTGGTGCTGCCGGTGACATCCAGCGCAATCGCCCGGACCATCTGCTCCGTGAGGTGCATCATATCGGTATAATCGGCATAGGCCTGGTAGCACTCCAGCGCGGTGAACTCGGGGTTGTGGAGGCGGTCTACCCCTTCGTTGCGAAAGTTCTTCCCAATCTCGTAGACCCCTTCAAACCCGCCGACCATCAGGCGTTTGAGGTAGAGTTCGGTGGCAATGCGCAGGTAGAGGTCCTGGTCAAGCTGGTTGTGGTGGGTGACGAAGGGGGAAGCAGCAGCCCCACCATAGATGGGCTGGAGGACCGGCGTTTCGACCTCCACGAACCCCCGCCCGTCCAGGAAGCGGCGCATAGCCGTGATGACAGCCGCCCGCTGGCGGAAGATGTCGCGCCGTTCTTCGTTGACGATCAGGTCAAGGTAACGCTGTCGCTGGCGCTCCTCCACATCCTTCAGCCCTTCCCACTTCTCGGGGGGCGGGTTCAGGGTTTTGGCCAGCACCTCCAGGCACTCCACAAAAATCGATGGTTCCCCCCGCTGCGTGAGGCGCAGAGTCCCCCGCACCTCAACGATATCAAAGGTGTCGAGGTCTTCGCGGAAGCGACCAAACAGCTCATCGCCCACTTCTTGCTTGCTCATCCAGAGCTGGATATGCCCGCTGCCGTCGGTGATGTGGGCAAAGGCCAGTTTGCCCATCACGCGGCGGGCCCCGATAATCCGTCCAGCCAGCGTGAGGGGGGTGCCTGCTTCGCTCCAGGCGTCGAAGTTGGCGAGCGCCTGGGCGATGGTGTGGGTGCGGGTACAGCGGGGGGGGAAGGGGTCCACCCCCTGGCTGCGCAACCGTTCCAGCTTGTGTAACCGTTGGGCCTGAAGTTCGTTCAGTTCCACCTTTCCTGCTTTCCATTACAATACAAAGGGCCGAGCAACCCGCGACAACGACAGGGTGAAAGATACCCATTCCCCATATACCGGGCTTGCCTGCTCCTGCGATGGGGAAAAACAAACAACACACAACGAGCGATGATACGATGAGATACGGTCGTAGAGAGAAAAGGGTGAGGGTCATTCGGGCCTTGCCTCTGCTCCAATCAAGCAGCAGCATCTATCCCATGCTGGCAAGGCACCACACCCGGACCGACCAGCAAGCCGCCGCGCCGGTTAGTTTACTTCGAGGATCGCTACATGCATCATCCCGGAAGGGGTCTCAATATCCAGTTCGGCCCCGGCTTTCTTGCCCAGAATGGCCGACCCGATGGGCGATTCGTTTGAAATCCTCCCGTTGATAGGCGATGCTTCGGAACTCCCCACCAGGGTCCAGGTCTCCACTTCTTCTTCCTCTTCCCCGTGATATTTCACCCGGACCGTGACCGAAGACCCCATCTGGACCTCGCCGTTGGCATGGGTAGGTTCTTCTTCGATGATGGTGGCCCGCGAGAGGATACTCTTGATTTCTCGAATACGACCCTCCAGGATAGCTTGCGAATTTTTGGCATCCTCATATTCGCCGCTCTCCGAGATATCGCCCAGTTCTTTGGCGGCAGAGATGCGTTCGGCCACCTCCTTGCGACCGACGGTCGTCAACTCCTCCAGTTCGACTTCAAGCTTTCCCATTCCCTCGCGTGTCAGATATTCCGGTTTATCACTCATGCTTCTACTGCCTTTATTCCGATTCGTCGTAAGCATCAACGGACAGGAGCCTCTCCTGCTTCGAATACTCCGAATACGAAACCTAAAACCTTCGTTGAGAGTTGTCCAAAAAACTCCCGATACTCCGAACCTCTTCCCAAACAACAAATGCCTGAGAGCAAGGCCCTCAGTTCCCTTTTTCTCTTCCCGGTGCCATGAGCGAGCGATAGGACGGGTTCAACGGGGACATCTTCCCCCTTGCCCGGCTCCTCTGTCAACCCACCATCCACCAGTGCTGAAGGTAGGATGCTCACCTTCGGGGGGCTATTGTATCACATGAAGAACATTCCTACAAATCGCAAAGAGCAAAAAGCAGACAACGATGGCGGTGGGGAGTGGCTTGTCCACCTTTCCGCGATACCGGACGAGGCAGACGACAGTTGCTTCCGGAGACACTCCGCGGTATCATGAGAGTTGGTGAGGAAAGAAGAGGGGAGAACAGGCAACTGAGACACGACCCGGGGAGGTTGTCCGAATGTCAAGGCCGCATCCTGTGGATACGACCGATGTCCCCGAGACAGACATCTTTTCGAAACTCCTGCTCCAGGCGCAGCAGCGTATGGAGCAAGACCAGGACCAGACAGTCAGCCTGGCCCGGCTCTTCTCACACGTCCGGGAGACGCAGCGGCTGACCCACGAACTGTGGGAGCAGCTGGATATCGTGAATATGCGGAATGGGGAACTGCAACGCAGCCTGGAGGAGCACGAACGGTCACACAGCTACTATGCCCGGCTCTACGACTTCGCCCCGGTCGGGCAGGTCATCACCAACTCCGAGGATGACATCCTGGAAGCCAACCTGACCGCGGCCGCGCTGCTCGGTATCCCCAGAAGCCAACTCATCGGCCAGAAGTTGGCGGCGTTCGTCGTCGGCGAGACGGAAGACCAGGAAACCTACGCCCGCCACCGCCGCACCCTTGCCGCCACCCCCGAAGCCCCCACCCGCCAGACCTGCGAAGTGCGCCTGAAACAGGGGGAGACCTCCTGGTTTTCTGCCCACATAGTCAGCAGTGCGGCGTATCCCCTGGAGACCCCGAGCCAGCGCTACTGGACCGTCATTGTGGATATCCCCGAGCACCCTGACAGACGAAATATGAAGCACGGGAACGATGGAAAAGCGCAGCACGAAAGCGAACTGCTCCGACGGAGCGAGTCCCGCCTTCGAACCATTATCGAGCACAGCGCCGACGCGATTGTCGTGGACAGCGGCGGGGTTATCCGCTTTGCCAACCCGGCGGCCGAAGTGCTGTTCGGCAGTCCCGCCAGTGAGTTGCTTGGTCGCGAACTGGGTCTTCCCATGATGGTCGATGGAAAAGCCGAAGTTGACGTGCCTCGGAAGGGGAGCCTGCCCCTCGTGGTCGAAATGCGGACCGTGGAGATTCTCTGGGAGGGGCGGCGCTCCAACCTGATCACCTTTCGAGATATCACCGCACACAAACAGATGGAAGAGGAACTGGAGCGGTGCGTGGATGAGCGCACCCGCATGTTGCAGCATGCCGTTCATCGGCTGCTGATTGAGCTAATCGAACGGGAGCAGATAGAAGGGTCGCTGCGGGAGAGCGAGGAACACATCCGCAAAATCAATACGGTGCTGGAACAGCGCATCATCGAACGCACGGTGCAGCTTGAGACCAGCAACGCGCAGCTGGAAGAGATGAACCGCAGCCTCCAGCACAGCCACGACCTCCTGCATACCATTATCAATGGTATCAATGATGGCCTGCTGCTGCTCGACCACCACGGCTCCGTGCTGGCCGCCAACCGTGCGATGACCACGCTGCTCGGGTGCCGTCCGGATGAGTTGCTCTACCAGCCCTGCCAGCACCTCTGCCGCTTCTGCATCCAGGACGACCGCGCCCGGAAGACGGTTCCCCTCTTCCCCTGCCAGTGGGCTATCCAGGCGCTCTACGATGGCTACCCGCAGCAGCGGCGCGAACGCTTCGTGCGCCCCGATGGAACGACCCGCACCCTGGATATGCGGGCGCTCCCCATGGTCTATACCCGCGAACCCGGGGGAGGGAGTCCCGTGGCGGATAAGGTCGTGCTGCACGTGGTGGACGTGACCGAACCGCTCAAGCTGGAAGCGCTGATGATAGAGAACGAGCGGCTCAACACCGCCCGAAAGCTGGCCGAGATTGTGGCGCACGAAGTCAACACCCCCCTGCAAATCATGATCTCGCTGCTCGATATGACGCAGCAGGCCAGCGAGGAAAAGCGGGCGACCTACCTTGCCCAGGTGGAAAAGGAGATCGAGCGCATCGGCACGATTTTGCACCAGCTTGATGACACCTACCGCCCGACCACCGAAGGCCCCTCCCCCCTGGATGTGAACAGCCTCATTCAGCGCGTGCTGACCCTTACCAGTGGACGGTTGGCCAAACTGGGTATCTACGTCGAACAGGACCTCTGCGACCCGCTGCCCCACGTTCCTGGCCACCCCGACGAACTGGTTCAGGTCTTCCTGAACCTGGTCATCAATGCCATCGAAGCGATGCCCAACGGGGGGAGCCTCTTCCTGCGAACGTCGGTAGGAAGGGAGAGCGCATCGGGACGGGGAGAATACCTCCCCGCGCCGGTCGTGATTGAGATTGAGATTGCCGACACGGGCACCGGGATGCCTTCCGCTGTACAGTCCCATATTTTCGAGCCTTTCTTTACCACCAAAGACCAGGGCACCGGTCTGGGGCTTTTCGTGTGCCAGACCATTATTCACCAGCATGGCGGAACCATGCAGGTGCGGAGTCAGCCGGGCGAAGGGACTACCTTTACCATTCGCCTGCCGCTGCCAGAGCTGCCAGAGCTGCCAGAGCCACATACATAACGAGTGACGCGCAGAAAGAACGCACAAGGAGCCACAAGGAGACGATGCCTATGTCGCCCCCCCATATCCTCGTAGTCGAAGATGACGACATGCTGCGAACGATTATTGCCCAGACGATGGACCAGGCAGGCTACCGCATCAGCCAGGCATCCGACGGGGAGCAGGCCATTACGCTGCTCACCCAGGCGACATCTCCCCCCCACGCCTTCGATGTGGTCATCACCGACATCGTGATGGGCAGCATTGACGGGGTGGAAGTGACGAACCTGGCCCGCAGCCTGCCCCACCCCCCCGAGGTCATCTTGCTGACGGGCCATGGCTCGCTGGAAACCGCCATGGCTGCGGTGCGGAGTGGTGCATTTGACTATCTGCTGAAGCCCTGCCGCAACGCGCACCTGCGAGAACGGGTGGCTGCTGCCCTGGAACGACGCTACGAGCACCTCCGCAAAGAGGCCGAGTCGCAGGCGTGGCGAACGGTCGAAACGGCCTTTTCGCAGATTCAGGCGCAGCGTGATACCTCCGGGGAGCCAGCGTCGCCACCCTCCCCCACCCAACCCCTCTCACACTCATCGAACCACCGCTTGCAGGTGGGGGCGCTCTCCATTGACCTGAGCAGCCACGAGGTCTGGTTCGGCAGTCAGCGTTTGCACACGACCCGCACCGAATACGCCATCCTCACCTACCTGGGGCGGCAGGCCGGAAATGTCGCCACCTTCAGTGACATCGTTCGCTGCACCCACGGCTACCAGCTTGAGGAGAGCGAGGCGCGGGAACTGATACGCCAGCATATCCGCAATTTGCGCAAAAAGCTGGACCGCCGCTACATCGTCAGCGTCTACGGGGTGGGGTATATGCTGGTTGACCCGGATCTGGGCGAATAGCCTCCGGCTCCCCCGTTTTTACCCCGTTCTTACCCTTCCCTTTCTCGCTCTCCCCGCGTATCATGGGAGGCAAGAGGAAATGACTGTTGGAGGGACAGAGAGTGAATGTTTGCAAGGTCCCTCTTGAAAGTCCCTCTTGCAGTCATATCGACCGCCGGTTCCAGTTCCCAGGTCAACAGCGTTGTTGTGGGGAACCATGCGACGAGGCAGGACTGTGCTGTCAATCACCGCTGAGACGCCCGGGCAGCGTGGCCCGGGTATTCGGCGTAGCTATGCCGCGACCATGGATTGGACAGGCAGACTATCCTGTGAATGAAGAACGGGCGGTCCCCCCTCCCCAGAACAGAACCCACGGAATACCTTATTTGTTTGAAGGAAGTGAGGATGGGGAATGACCAGTATTCGACCTCACCAGGTCCCACCGCTCTCCCCGCAAGAGAGCGTGAACGCCCACCCCACCGGCCACCCGCAGGGACTCGCCCCCGAGGTCCCGCTCGATATTCCCGATGCGGTATTTCACGCTGCCCCCGATGGGCGGTTGCTGAACGTGAGCGCGGCAATGGCCCGGATGCTCAGGTATGCATCCCCCGACGAGGTGATGGGAGCACGTAAAAGCATTGCCCAACACCTTTCGGTGGAGCCGGGGTGGTGGGAAGAGATGGTCTGCATTATGCTGGCCAACCACGACACCCTGACCTTTGAAACCCACTGCTGGCGGCAGGACGGCAGCCTGATGGCCGCTCACCTGCACACGCGCATCGTCCGCGACCGGGATGGAAAGATACGCTTTATCAAGGGATACATCGAAGACATCACCCGGAAGCGGTGGGGCCAGATGCCCCATACCCTGACGGTGCTCGAAACGATTTCGGACTATGTGGTTACGACCGACCTGCACGGGCAGATACGCTTTTGCAACCGGGTGGTCCGCCACCTGCTGGCCCCCGGCGCGGGCGAGGTGGACGGAGTGAATGAAGCAGATGAAACCATTGTGTCAGCCAATCTCTTCGACCTCCACCCTGCGCAGGTCAATGAGCACGTGATGTGCGAGGGGATGATTATGGCGGTCTGCCATGGGGTCTGGAGCGGCGAGACAACCATGCTGCACCGCGATGGGTCCGAAATCCCCGTCTGGCAGGTGTTGCTCTCGCACATCGCGTCCGATGGCAAGGTGGAAGGTTTCTCGATGATTGCCCGCGATATCAGGGGGCAAAAGCGGATTGAAGCCGCCGGGCACCGGCTCAGGCAGGAGATTGACCAGCGTATCAGGGAGTATGGCGGCTATCCCAGAGCCATCAGCGTGGGCGAAAGAGCCGAAGTTTGTTCAGAGAAGTGGGTAAAAGCGGCGCTCAGGGCTATCGCCTGTGCCGCCCCGGTCGATGACCCGCTGCTGGAGCGCCTGCCGGTGGCGGGCTATGTGGCGCAGTATGCGGGGGAGGGGGAAGGGCAGACCCTCCGCATGCTCGCTGTCGGCCCCGAGTTCGAGACCCTGTTCGGCTTCCCCCCCGATGCCTGGACCTCACAACCGGACTTCTGGAGCCACGTTGTATGTCCGAGCGACCGCGAACGGGTTGCCGCGGCCTACTGGAAGGGGATTGCCCACGGGCAACGTTTCAGTGTCGAATACCGCGTCCTGGCGCGTGACCGTCGGGTGGTCTGGGTGCGGGACGAGGTAGTCCCCCTCCCCACCACCAGCCAGCCGCGCTGCGCCTATGGGGTGATGGGAGAAGTGTCGGAGCGCAAGCGGGCCGAATATGAGTTACAGACCTTGCTGCCCATCCTCCGAGCTGCCCGAACCGCCTCCTCCCCGTGACCGACGACGAGTCTCCCGTAGCAGAAGCGCTGGAGCAGTTTCGCACACCGAACCGGGCACCTCGCCATTGAGGTGCCCGGTAGGGGGGCCTTCCTGGTCAATACGGGGGAGGGTTTTGTTGCCCCGTCTTCCCACAGAACAGGCGTCTCTGACTGTCCCTACGTTGTGTAACTCCATTGTAACTCCATTGTAACTATCTGTCTACCCCCCCGGCGGGGGATTTTTCTCTCCACGGGTACCGAACGATGGTATCTGTTCCTTTCTCCAACGGCCTGCAATGGCCTGTCATCTGTCACCCATCCGACCGAATAGGACCTATCAACAGCGCGTCCAGTTCGTCGCCCGGGGCATGTTCGTGGTCGGCGGCAGGACCGAGCAGCAGCGCGTTGGCTCCCCGCAGCGAGAGCAGGCGGCTGCTGGCCTGGGACCCCGTGCTGCAAGCCACCAACCGTCCGTCGCGCCACCCCACCACCGCCCGGTGGTAGGACGGTCGGTCGGGCACAGCGGGAAAGGGGTCGTCCAGGACGACCCGCACGACGGGCCGCTCTGGGGAGGTATCGCCCTGGAAACGGCGGAGCAGCGGGCGCACGAAAACTTCGAAGGCCACGAGCGCCGAAACGGGGTTGCCCGGCAGCCCGAAGACGAGCCGTCCGTGGACTGTGGCGAAGGTGGTGGGCTTGCCGGGCCGCATCTGCACCCGCCCGAAGTGGATAGTCCCGTGTTCCTCCAGCAGGGGCTTGATCAGGTCGCGGGTTCCCATCGAAACCCCACCGCTGCTCACCACGACATCTGCGCGGGAGAGCGCCCGGACCAGCGTTTCCCGCTGCATCTGCTCATCGTCGGGGACGATATCCAGCGCGATAGCCTGTCCCCCGGCCTCACGGATGGCCGCCAGCAGCGCATAGCGGTTGCTGTCGCGCACGGTACTGGGCTGGCGGGGTGTGGCTGGTTCCACCAGTTCGCTGCCGGTGGAGAAGACCGCGACCCGCGGGCGACGGTAGACGTGGATACAGGTGCGCCCGATAGTGGCCAGCAGACCGATTTCTACCGCGCCGAGTGAGGTACCGGCCTCCAGCAAACAGGTGCCCGGGCTGATATCCTCGCCCACTGCGCGAAGGTGTTCCCCCGGGCGCACCGGCTGGAGGAGGTGCAGCATCCCGTCCCGTTCTTCCGTCTGCTCCACCATCACGACCGCGTCGGCTCCGGGGGGGAGGGGAGCGCCGGTCATCACCGCTATGGCCGTGCCGGGTTCGAGCACCGGGAGCGAAGCGGAGGGCGACCCGGCGGGGAGATGCCCCGCTATGCGCCGCTGCTGCGTCCCCTCATCGGCTCGCAGGGCATAGCCGTCTACGGTGGCGGTGACACAATCGGGGAACGGCTCGTCGGCAGAGATCATTTCGGCCAGAACTCGCCCGTGAGCTTCGGTAAAATCGATAACCTCGGTGGTGGGGGGAGGAGACTGGGATGTGATGAGGCGGCGGGCTTCGTCGACAGACACGGCGGGATAGGGAGATTCACGGCGGAGAGTGGTCATGGTCGTCATGCCGGAGGTCGGAGCGGGTCCATTCATAGAAATGGCAGCGCAGGAAACCACCTGCTTCAGCGGGTGGAGGAAGCGCTACCGTCCTCCTTTCGTGTGCTATAGTCGTAGCCAT
>DAOTUF010000594.1:0-5247 GCA_034437495.1 Chloroflexaceae bacterium
CCTGTTTCAGCACGTCTATCTCAGCAACCGCACCCGGGAGGACGACAAGGTGATGCTGCTGATAGAACTGCTGTATACCCATTTCTTGAAACACCCGGACCACCTCCCGTCCGATCTGGTTCACATCAACCAGCAGCGCCAGGAACCCATCGAACGGGCAGTCGTAGACTATATTGCTGGTATGACAGACCGTTATGCCATCAAGGTCTTCACGACCTGGTTTGTTCCGCGAACGTGGATGCTGTGAATGGAGATGCTGGAAGGCCGTACGATAGCATTAGAGAGATGGCTCTGCCTGTCAGGAAGGATAACTTACCGCTATGGGAAGTAATATCATCGTTGTCTTGCTTGCTGTGGTTGCGGCGGTGGTCGTCGGGGGCCTCCTCGTGTTCCTGCGCCGACGGGCCGCCCTGGGCGAAAATCTCCCCCCGCCCCCGACCCTCGGTGATCCGGTGGACTATACGGCGGAACCATACGAAGAGGATGGGAGCAAAGAGGGGGCCGGACCGCTCGGCTCCCTTGCCGAACAATTCACCAGTCTCCCGCTCCCCATCCGGGTGGGGTTGCTGGCAGCCCCATTTCTCCTCATCGGGTTCATCGTCATCGTCATGGTGGCTATCTCCGTTGGCTCCCGAATGGCCACTTCGGAGCCAACCCCCCCACCGCTGCCATCGCCCTCCATCACCCTGGAGAAAGCCTCGGTGGTCGCCGCGGACAGCATCCATGTGGTGGCCCGCACCACGAATGTGCCCAACGGAACCCGGGCAGAGGTTGACCTGCTTGCCAATGGAGAACCCTTTCCGTGGTATATCCCGGCCAGCGCCACCACGACCATCACGGGGGGACGCTTTGAGCTGCGCCTGATGAAAGCCCCGGACGGCCCGATGCCTCAGCCAGGGGCTTCCTACTCGGTGCAGGCAACCCTCACCATTGCCGATGGGCAGCAGGCGCAGGAGCAGCAACCCCTCGAAATCCCCACCTTCGGGGGACTTCGAGAGAAGTTCATCGGGAGCCAACCGCCCACCCCCGTCCCACCGACCGCCGTTCCCACCCCGGTGCCCACGCCCACCGTCGAAGTGACCCCCACGGCGGAAGTGACGCCAACAGCGGAGATACCGGTGCTGGAAACGGAGGAACCCACGCCGGAGCCGACCCCCGCGAGCGTGCTGACCGTCCGCGTCTTCCATGGGGGGAATGTGCGGGCAGTTCCCGGCGGCGAACCCATCCTCGACCAGGTCAGTGCCGGCGAGGAAGTCTCGCTCATCCAGAAGACCGCCGACGAGGTATGGTACCAGATGAGGAACCCGCGGGACATCGTGGGGTGGGTCCACTACACCCTGCTGGAACCGGAAGACCTGGCGAACGTTGGGCCGCAGGTGCCCATACAGGGTACCTCCCCCGAGGAGCCGGGCGAGGAGATGCCCCAACCCGAGCCAACCGCGGAAGGGCCCCCACCCGAACCGGGCGAAGAGGGGCCCCAACCCGAACCCGAGCCAACCACCGCCACCACTGGCCTGACCGTCCGCGTCTTCCACGGGGGCAACGTACGTGCGACCCCCGGTGGGGAACCCATTCTCGACCAGGTCAACGCGGGCGAAACGGTGGAACTGCTCCAGAAGACCGCCGACGGGGTGTGGTATCAAGTCAGGAATGAGCGGGACGTGGTCGGATGGACACACTACACCCTGCTGGAACCGGAAGACCTGGCAAACGTCGGGCCGCAAGTGCCTGTCGCTCCATAATCATAAACAGGAGGCAACCGTTACATCATGCGCATCCTTTTTACGCTGACCTACTACCGCCCCCATACCAGTGGCCTGACAATTTATGTTCAGCGCCTCGCCAGAGCATTGGCGCAGCGCGGACATGCCGTCACCATCCTGACCTCGCAGTATGACCCGAGCCTGCCGCAGCACGAGATACTCGACGGGGTCCAGGTCATCCGCGCTCCCGTCATTGCCCGCGTCAGCAAGGGGGTGCTGATGCCGACCTTCGGGAGCCTGGCCAGTGCGCTGGCGATGCAGCACGAGGCGATGAGCCTGCACCTGCCGCAGTTCGACGCCAGCGGTCTGGCCATACGTGGGCACCTGCTGCGCCAGCCGGTCGTGCTCACCTACCATTGTGACCTGCAACTGCCGCCCGGTTTCATCAACCGCGTGGCCAACCGCGTGGTTGACCTCAGCAACCGGGTGGCGGGGAGCTTTTCGACGGTGGTCGTGGCCTATACGCAGGACTACGCCGACCATTCCCCCTTCCTCGGCCAGTTCCGGTCCCGGGTGCGGGTCATCCCGCCGCCGGTGGAGGTCCCGTCCATCCCCGACGAGCAGGTGCAGTCATTCCGCCGCCGCTGGAACATCCAGGGTCCCATCATCGGGATGGCAGCCCGCCTTGCCACGGAGAAGGGGGTCGAGGTGCTGCTCCACGCGCTCCCGCACATCCTGAAGACCTTCCCGAATGCGCGGGTGTTGTTTGCGGGGCAGTTCGAGAATGTGTTGGGCGAAGAGGCGTATGCGGCTCGTCTGAAGCCCCTGTTTGAGCGCTACCGCGAACACTGGACGTTTCTGGGAACGCTCGACCCCACCGAGATGGCGGCATTCTTCCCCAACTGCGAGGTGCTGGTCGTCCCAAGCCTGAACTCAACCGAATCGTTCGGATTGGTGCAGGTAGAAGCGATGTTGTGCGGAACCCCCTGCGTTGCCAGCAACCTGCCCGGAGTTCGGCAGCCAGTCTTGCAAACGGGGATGGGGGTGGTGGTGCCGATTGGCGACAGTGCCGCCCTCGCGGACGCAGTGGTGCAGATATTGCACGACCGGGAGCGCTTCGTCCGCCCTCGGGCAGACATTGTGGAGCGTTTCAGCACGGAGCGAACAGCAGTGGAATATGAAGCGCTGTTTGAGGAGTTGAAGCAACACTGAAGCAGCACTGAAGCAGCGCGGATAGGCCAGACGACCGCCTGCATCCGGAAACCCGGGCGACCAGGACCAGGTCTGCCCGACTGCCCCGCCAGCACCATAATCATAGTCTACGGCAGCAGGTCGGGCAGATGCAGATGGTCGTCTAGACCCACCGGTCGCCCTCAGAACGGGATATCATCATCGCTGATATCATCCCCGACCGGCTGCGGTTGGTTGCGAGCAGGCGGGGACGAGGATGGGCGAGACGGGGCCGAACCGCGCGATGGTGCGGGGGAAGATTCCTCCGCGTCATCATAGTCACCCTCGGAAGTATCGTGGTACGAAGGACTATCGCCTTTGCTGCCGAGCATCAGCATGTTGTTGGCCACAATCTCAACAGCCGTTCGCTCGATGCCATCGCGGTCAGTGTACTTCCGCACTCTGAGGCGGCCTTCGATATACACTTGTTTCCCCTTGGTGAGATAGCGGTTGCAGATATCGGCCAGTTTGTCCCAGGTCTCGACCCGAAACCACTCCGTCTCGTCGCGCTCTCCCCCACTGCGGTCGGCCCATCTCCGGTTGACGGCCACGGTGAAGGTCGTCACGGCGGTGCCCTGGGGAGTAAACCGCATCTCCGGGTCGCGCCCCAGGTTCCCAATGATCTGGATTCTATTCAATCCTGCCATAGTTTTCGTCCTTTTTGTGTATTTTAGTACAGGTGTTCCCTCTTGTCAAGGAGGGCCGCGGAGGGCAACAGAGCGTAGTTGACCCTGGAGACGGATGGCTCCATCGTCCGGCTTCAGATGGAGCAGGAACGGGAGCAGGAACGGGAACAAGAACGGAGCAGGAACGGCTATCAAGCCGTCTGTTCCAGAAAGGTCCCCCCATTGCTGGTTTCCACCGTTGTCACCGTCTCCCGCGCCGTCTGCTTCAGGGCAGCTTCCTTTGATCCATTGCTGGCCTCTACCGCTTCCACCATCCCCCGGATGGTCCGCTTCTCCACGGCTTCTCGCGCTGCACGGATAGCGTTCATCACTGCCACTGCGTCGGATGAGCCATGGGCGATGATGGTGACGCCCCGGACGCCGAGAAGCGGAGCGCCCCCATAGACCCGGTAGTCCGTTTCCCGCTTGAACTGGAACAGGGGGTACAACCCGGCCCCAAGGAGACCAGCGCTCCCCAGAACGGCACTGGCCGGAATGCGCCAGCGCCCGGAGCCAGGAGCCAGCATCAGCGACAGAGCGGGGAGCGCCCCAAGGAGCAGGCGCGGGACCAGGTTGCGCTTCATCCCATCCTTAATCTTCGTCTTGGCAAAGGCGACCACCGCCTCGCCCATCTTGAGCACGACATTGCCAACAAAGCCGTCCGCCACCAGCACGTCACACGTGCTGTGCAGCAGCAGGTGCTTGGGTTCCGCATTCCCCACAAAATTGAGATTGCTCTTGAGCAAAAGCTGATGGGCCTCCTGCACCAGCCGGTCCCCCTTGCTCTTCTCCTCGCCATTGGCCAGGAGCGCCACCCGCGGGTGGCGTATTCTCAGGGCGCGTTCCGCGTAGACGCTGCCCATCTGGGCAAACTGGACCAGGTATTCCGGTTTGCAGTCTGTCGTTGCCCCGATATCGAGCACCAGCACCGGCTGGTCCACCGTGGGGATGAAGCCCGCCAGCGCTGGCCGGTCAATCCCGGGCAACCGCCCGAGCACGAACAGCGCCGCCGCCATTGAAGCCCCGCTGTGGCCCGCCGAAACAAACGCATCGGCGTGTCCGTCGCGGACCATCCGCATCCCCACCACGTGGGATGAATTGGGCTTGCGCCGAACGGCCTGGGCCGCCTGCTCATCCATTCCAATCACATCAGGAGTATCGACAATCGGCAAATCCAGGCCATCGGTCCGATGGTGCGACAACTCGCGCTTGATTGGCTCACCCGGCCCGACCAGGACGACCGTACAGCCGTATGCCCGCGCCGCCAGCACAGCCCCTTTGACCGTCTCGTGGGGGGCGTGGTCGCCGCCCATCGCATCCAGAACGATTCGCATATGATGTTCCTTATCGTATTGCACATTCAGGGGAAATCATAGAATCGTTCCATCTCCTCTCCCCTGACCATTGATAGCCATTGATAGCCACTGATAGCCACAGATAAACACGGATAGCCACGGTTAAATACGGATAGCCCCTGAGCATTCAGGGACCAGGAAAGAACCCATCTTCGTTCTTTCTTGGCTTGTGAGCAATTATACACCATCTTTCCCTCCGACCCGTCACCGGCATCAGAACGGTTCCGGGGGACGGATACGCCACGCCAGCGGACCGAGCCAGAATGTGGCGCTCATCCACAGGACAAACCCGCC
>DAOTUF010000595.1:0-3267 GCA_034437495.1 Chloroflexaceae bacterium
CGGGTGCGGTTGAGCAGACGCCGGGTCGGGGAGGGGCGGAGTCGGGGGGCTTCGTCAAGTGCTCCCACCTCTTCCATATCCTCATCCTCGCTGTCTTCCACACCTCCCCGGTACCCCACACCCTCCCTATCCCCCCGGTCGTACTGCGGGTGGGCGCGGGGAACATAGCGCCGATTTTTCATTGCTTCCATTGCTTCCAGGTCAAACAGCGGGGAGCGCCGGTCCGGGGACTGGGGAGCCGAAGGGGAAGATGCGGAAGCGGACGAAGGAGCATCGCGCCGGTGCGGGTCTGGCTGGTGCAGCCGACCCGTGGTGGAGGAGGAGGACTGACTGGCGCGGGTCCATCTCCCTGAGCGGCCCCGGCCCGTGTTTCCCCGTCCCGAGGACGGGGCGGGTCCGGTCCCCATGCCGGGTCCCATCATTGACGAGCGGCGGAAGGGGTTGCTGCCCCGTCCATCGGCTCGATACCGGTCATTGTCATTGCGCGTGCTCACTGGTTGCTACTCCCGAAGCATTCCGGCCTGCTCCTCGGGGGTGGGGAGCCGGAAGGTGCCATCTTTGTTCAAATAGACAATCGTTTCATTGCGGACGTTGATAAGCAGGTCAGGAAAGTTGTCGCGGTCCATGTCCCGCAGGGCTATCGTCACGGGGGTCAGGTCTTCCCCTTCCCCGAAGAGGTAGGGTCCGGCGAAACTGCGTACGCTGGCGGGGTCTCCCCCTGGTAGCTCCAACACCACCACCTGACGCGCCATGTTCATGGCGATAAACTGGGTAGGAGCGCCGTTGCTCTCTTCGTGACCGACAAAGCCTTCCAGGTGCATGGTGCGTGGGCGACCATAGCGCAGGTCGTCCAGGGTGATATGCCCCCAGTTGATGAGGCTGTTCATCACCAGGTAGAGCGCCAGGGCCGCCAGAAACGCTGTGCCCACGTAGGCCGCAATGAGAAGCTGCCGCGGGGGGGTGGTCATTTCCCGTTCGGTCAGGGCCGTCTGCGCTCTCGTTTTCGTTCGGCTCTCAAGGGGTCCGGTGGGGACCGGGCGGTAGGACATACTCATGGGTTCTTCCTCCTGGTATGAAAAAAAACAAAGAACCGGTGTCCCTATTGTACAAGAACACCTGTTCTTTGTCAGGCAGAGGAATAGCCCGGGGATTTGCCGAAGTTTAGAGTCCTTCGTAGCCCTCGTGCCCCGGTACGGGGAACTTCTCGCACATCTCGCGGACCTCTTCAGCAACGCGCTTCTGGAGAGACTCGTCATCCAGGTGGTTGAGCACCTGCACCATCCAGTCTGCGATACGCACCATCTCGGCTTCCTTCATGCCGCGGGTGGTGACGGCGGGGGTGCCAACCCGAATGCCGCTCGTCTTCATCGGGGGTTGGGGGTCGTAGGGGATAGCGTTTTTGTTGGTGGTGATGCCCGCCTGCTCCAGGGCAGTCTGCGCCTGTGCGCCGGTGATGCCCAGGGGGGTGAGGTCGATAAGCATCAGGTGGTTGTCCGTCCCCCCGCTGACGAGCTTCAGCCCGTGTGCCACGAGCTTTTCGGCCATGGCATGGGCATTGCGGCGAATCTGCTGCGCATACGTCTTGAATTCGGGCCGCAGCGCCTCCCCAAAGGCCACGGCTTTGCCTGCAATGACGTGCATCAGCGGGCCACCCTGGTTGCCCGGGAAGACGCTGCTGTTGATGGCCTTTGCGTAGTCGGCATCGCACAGGATTAGCCCTCCCCGCGGGCCGCGCAGGGTTTTGTGCGTCGTTGTCGTGACAATCTGGGCGTGCCCGACCGGGGTGGGGTGTTCGCCCGCCACCACCAACCCGGCGGTGTGGGCGATGTCGGCCATCAGCAGTGCGCCCACCTCGTCGGCAATGGCCCGCATACGGGCAAAGTCGATGATACGCGGGTAGGCGCTGGCTCCGGAGGTGATAAGCTTCGGGCGCACCTCGCGGGCAGTGCGGGCAAGCTCGTCGTAGTCAATCTGGCCGGTCTCCTGGTCTACCCCGTAGAAACTGACCTGGTACCATTTGCCGCTGAAGTTGACCGGACTACCGTGGGTCAGGTGGCCGCCCTGGTCCAGGCGCATGCCCAGGATAGCGTCACCAGGCTGGAGCAGCGCTGTGTAGACGGCAATATTGGCCTGGGCCCCGCTGTGGGGCTGCACGTTGGCGGCCTGGGACCCGAAGAGCTTGAGCGCCCGGTCAATGGCCATCTGCTCCACCACATCCACGTATTCGCAGCCGCCGTAGTAGCGCTTTTTGGGCAACCCTTCGGCATATTTGTTGGTCAGAACTGACCCCTGGGCCTCCAGCACGGCCTTGCTGGTGTAGTTTTCGCTGGCAATGAGTTCCAGTCCATCGCGCTGGCGGCGAACCTCACCCGCTATCGCTTCGGCAATATCCGGATCCGTCCGGCGTAGGGCATCGAGCATGCAAAAAACCTTCCTAGTTCCTAAGTGAGCTGTTTCGTATTCTTCTCTTCGTTTTCTCGCCTGTGGTTTGGAAGGGGCAGCACCCTGCCCCCTCCGGTCTTCCTCCTCGTTCTGGGTTTCTCATTCAGCCCTGGTCTGCTGGTTCCTGGGGGCTACTGGACGGACTCGCCGGGCCTGAGCGGGAGCACCTGTGTGTCCACATTGAACTCCTTGCAGGCGTCCATCAGCGCTTCGGGGGTGCCCGTGAGGATGGGGAAGGTGCCCCAGTGCTGCCCGATGGCGTAGCGAGCGCGGATGAGCCGGAGCGCGTAGGCAGCTTGCCGCGGGTCCATCGTGAAATAGTCGCCAATGGGCAGGATAGCCAGGTCGGGTTGATAGAGGTCGCCAATGATGAGCATATCGTAGGTGGCCGAGGTGTCGCCCGTAACGTAGACCGTGAAGCCATTGGAGAAGCGCAGGACGTAGCCCGCGGCATCGCCCATCGGGATGAGCTTCCCATCTTCAAAGAGGGTGCTGCTGTGCTGTGCGGCGGTCATCGTGGCTCTGACACCGGCTGCCTCGACGGTGCCCCCCTTGTTGAAGCCGATAATCTTGTCTTCGGCAATGCCTTTGCCCTGGAGCCAGGGGGTCAGGTCATATTGACAGACCACCTGGGCACCGGTGGCCTGGGCGATGTCGGCCAGGTCGTTGATGTGGTCGAAGTGCCCGTGGGTCAGAAAGATGGCATCCAATCCCTCTCGCGCTCTGGTCTTCCATTCGTCGGGGCAGGAGGGGTTGGTGTCTACCCATGCATCTACCAGCACCCGCCGCTGTTCTGGCGTCACGATATGGAATGTCGCGTGCCCC
>DAOTUF010000596.1:0-2258 GCA_034437495.1 Chloroflexaceae bacterium
CCCGCCGTTCTCCCCTTGACAGCCCGGTCGGATCTCGCTACAATATACCCGTACAGGGTATCTGTATAGAAGAGTGCGGAGACCTCATCCGGTTCCGTTCAATCTCGACGTGGAACCGTGATGGATGAATGATTCGGAAATGGACAAAGCGGACCTTCAGGTCCATTTGAACACCAAGAAAGTCGCAGGTTCTCTATGGCAAAAACAACTACCATTACTGATGCGGATTTTGAAGAAGTCGTACTGAAGTCCGACAATCCCGTGGTCGTGGACTTCTGGGCCCCCTGGTGTGCGCCGTGCCGGGTCGTCGGTCCCATCCTGGACAAGCTCGCCAGTGAGTACGAAGGCAAACTGACGATTGGCAAAGTCAACACCGACGAGGAAGTGCAGTGGGCCACCAAATTCGGGATTCAAGGGATTCCTACGGTCATTATGTTCAAGCAGGGCCAGGAAGTCGACCGGCTGGTGGGGTCACGGCCTGAGAGCGCCTATAAGAGCGCGTTTGAAAAGCTCCTGGCATAAGACGTTATTCCATCTCATTTCCATCATTGACGTAAACTGATGGCAAAAATGGCAGAAATAGCAGAAATGGCAGAAACCGTTCGTCCAATCTCGCCCGACATCCGTGATGATCTCCTGCTGCGGCTTCGACGCATCGAGGGGCAGATGCGCGGTATTCAGCGCATGGTGGAAGAAGGACAGGACTGCCGCAAAATCTTTCACCAGATTACCGCTATCAAGGCGGCCCTGACCAGCGCCAGCACGGTCATCCTCGAATGCTACACGCGGAACTGCCTGGACGATCCGTCCCACACCCACGACGAGATTGTGACCGAACTCATCGAGACCATTCACAAAGCAACCCGGTAGGCAGGCCCTACCAGGGGAGCAGGAGAGGACACGCACCGTCACATTTCTGCCATCAAAACCGTTCTTCTGTTTGTGATATCCCGCCCAGGTTGCCGACCCCGATACCCTCAAAGCACGTTGAACACGCGCTGTTTCTGCGTCCTTTGCGGGTCATCCAGGGGTCTTTTTTCTGGCTTCCTGAATGAAGGGGGCCTTCCTGAGATATGGTATAATGGTTTTAGAGACAACGTTTTGTGATATAATACAAACGACAGACGACGCTGAGTCACATGCATGTTCGGAGGCACCTACTTCTGGTAGCCGTTTTCAGTAGTTGGGAGGTAAATATCATGGAACCAATTGGAGGATTGTACGAGCCGTGGGTCAGCATCGCGAACCCCGCGTTGTGGTTTATGATTGGAATGATTGTCCTGCCCATGGTGATTGGAGGGCTGGTTGCCAAAAAGCAGCTTGATGCTCCGATTGTGACCTACGACCTCAAGACCGGCAAGAAATCCACCCAGAGTGGCAAAAAGCGCAGGAAAGGCTAGCCGGTCCATCGCCTCGTCCCTGACGCGGTCACGGCATGGCAGGTATGGTCAACGACCACCTGCTGAAGCGGGTGGCTTGTGAAGCGCAAGCCGACGTTGACCAGTTCGCCCGCAAGGGCAGCCGATAGGGAGGTCACGAGACCCTGGGGTGCCTTGCCAGCCCCAGGCCCGCTCGCTGGTCGTTAAACAGGTAGACGGTCTCTGCCCGTGCGGTCAGCACGACAAGCCTCCCTATCTGAACGAGGCACCCGTGACCGCCGCAAGGCGAGTGGGTTTGCTGGTTTTCCCGCCGTAAGGCGAAAAACCAGCCCAGGACGACGTTGTGGAGACGTTGTGGAATGGTTGGAGCAAAAGAAAGGATGGCGGCGGCGCTTCCTCCACCAGCACGAAGCAGGTGGTTTCCTGCGCCGCCATTTCTATGAATAGCGAAACCCCCTACCTGGTCGTCCAGGTCTCTGCGGGAAGCTCGGAAGAAGCCTGGACCATCGCCCAGACCAGCATTGCGCGGAAGCTGGCCGCCTGCGCCCAGATATTCCCCATCCGTTCCTGCTACGAGTGGGAGGGGAGCGTGGTGCAGGACGACGAATACCTCGTGCTCCTCAAGACCCGCACCGACGTCTATGAGTGCCTTGCCGACTGTATTCAGGAACTCCACAGCTACGAGGTCCCCGAAGTGATTGCCCTTCCCCTGACCCGAGGGTCCGAGTCCTATCTGCGATGGATTGACGAGGTCATACACCGCACTGACTAAAGTCAGGCGGCTTGCACGCTCCGGCGAGGAAGCCGGGTATGACCAGACCTGGCCTTTCGAGGCTCCGTTCAGCCGGTCACGATACCCTGGGGTACGCGAGCCAGCCC
>DAOTUF010000597.1:0-7555 GCA_034437495.1 Chloroflexaceae bacterium
AGACGACCAGGGAGCCGCGGCGTGGGAATGGACCGTAGAGCCAGATGAGCCACCGGGCCGCTGGATGATGGTCAGCCGGGGGGATGTCAGCCGCAAGGAGGGGCAGGTTTTCTTCGAGGTGACAGCCCCGGAGGGGTTGCCCGACGCCATACGGGTCGAACCCACCGGCGGGATGCCAGCGACGACCTTTCACTTCTTTGCGTCGGGGTTTTTCGCCCGGGAGGAGGTGGACATGTGGCTGACGGGTCCGCGTGAGGAGCCGCGGCGCTTCGCTATCTCGTTCGACATACGGGAAGACCTCCGGGCGGACGAGCAGGGGCAGGTGTGGTGGTCCTGGGCTGCGCCCGAAAATGTACCGGGGGGCGTCTGGCACATGACGGTCCGGGGGGCCGACAGCCGGGTCGAGCGGGTGGTACCATTGACCATCGTTCGGGAGACACCGCTGCCCCTACCCTATGGGGTGCATCCTGCCAGCGGGCCGCCGGGCACGGTGTTTCGCTTCCATGCCGAGGACGTGCCGACCGCGCGGGCGTCATACTGGTTGACTGCGCCAGACGGGAGCGTGATACCGACCGACCACACCGATTTTCGGGAGCGCTGGATGCTGACGGTCGGGGAGGATGAGACGGTTGACTGGGAGTGGACGGCTCCCCCGGACGCGCAGCGGGGGGTGTGGCTGATGGTGCTGCGAAACCGTTCGGAAGACCCGGCGCTGGACTGGTCGAAGGCCGCGGACCCGGAGGAGTGGGAGCAAGAACTGGCACGTTCGGCGGAAGCGCGGCGGGATAGTGTGATAGAATTTCGGGAGTACGTGATACGGTTCACGGTGGAGTAACGAAAAATACGCAGAATTACTATGAACTATCGTCCTGTCCTACCCTGGGGTCTGCTGTTCTTTGTCGGGTTGTCGGTCGTTCTGATGTCATTGCAGGGGGGAGTTGTTCGGGGAGCATCAGGAACAGGGTTCCAGCAGATTGCAAAGGGACCCAGACCCATGGGGTCTCCCTTTCAGGTGTAGACTTTTTTAGACTGGGCTTGTATCCAGGACAAATCTACCCCATCCTGACGAGAAAAACGAACTGAGAGGGCAAGTTTAAAACCTGCCTCTACACAGGGCATTCCAGTGCGCTATACCAAAAAAGTCTACATTTGAGAGGGTCCCCGATGCCCGTGTCACCGGGGCGGCAGGCAGAATACCTGGTTGATGCGCTGGTCGTAACGCAGAAGACCTATCCCTGGGTGGCGGGGATTTTTGTGTGGAACCTGAACTTCGGGGTGATGGGAACCCCGGGCGACGAGAAGGCGGGTTTCGGGATACTGGATGCCGACTGGTCGCCGCGACCGGCGTATACTGCATTGCAGGGGGTGTTGCATACGCGCTGGCGGCAATACGCCACCCTGGAGACGGAAGAAGCCGTGCAGCAACCGCTTCAGGAAGGGGAATGAGGCGGTTGCGAAGCGGTGTAGCAAGAAGGAAAAATCCCCTCTCCTTGCCACTTGCATATCCTCGCTGGCTGTGGTACAATACTCCTCGCTGACAGGGCGTCAGCTTCTTTTTTGTTTCTGCCGATGTAGCTCAATTGGCAGAGCAACGGTTTTGTAAACCGTCGGTTCAGGGTTCGAGTCCCTGCATCGGCTCCAGTGGTGTGGTGTCGTCTTGCTCTTGAACATCCGCCAACAGGAATGAAAGATACCTGAGTAGGTGTGGGTCGGTACCGAAGTGGACAAACGGGGCGGTCTGTAAAATCGCTGGCAACGCCTTCGCTGGTTCGAATCCAGCCCGGCCCACCACACACCTCACGTTCGGGGTCTTGAGATAGCAGGTCGTCTGCCTATGGATTGGCACGAGGTTGCGACTCGTTCGCACTACCAGACCGCAGTCGCGGTGCAGGCGTGTATTCGCACCGGTGATATGGAGGAAGCTGACCGCGGCATTGGAGAACTGGTCGAGGCATTGGGACGGTCAGAACGCCGCGCACTGAAGAGCCAGATGGTTCGTCTGATGGCTCACGTCATCACATGGAAGGAGCAACCGGAGCGGCGCACCTCCAGTTGGGTCTATACGATTGAAAGTGCGCGGTTGGAGATTGCGGACCTGCTGGAAGAAGAACCATCGTTGCGTCCACTCCTGCCCGACCTGGTTGTCCAGCTACAGGAACGCTCCCGGCGGCTGGCAGAAGCAGAAATGCAGAGACCGGCAACGGGTGGGGACGTGTCCTGGCAGGAACTTTTTGACGTTCCGTACCATCGAGAGCCAGCATAGCATGTAAAGAAGTCCCCAAAAGCGAAGGACAAGGACAAAGAACGTATCGTCTGCCCACGTAGCTCAGTTGGTAGAGCATCATCTTGGTAAGATGAAGGTCACGGGTTCAAGTCCCGTCGTGGGCTCCAGAATTGTTAAGATAACGAAACGTACCCGCTGGTTAAGGAGAAAAGGAGTACATGGCAAAGCAGAAGTTTGAGCGTACCAAGCCGCATGTGAATATTGGTACGATTGGACACGTTGACCACGGCAAAACAACGTTGACTGCGGCGATTACCAAGGTGCTGGCGATGCGGGGGGCGGCAAGCTACCTCGCCTACGACCAGATTGATAACGCGCCTGAAGAGCGGCAGCGTGGTATTACGATTGCGATTCGGCACGTCGAATATCAGACGGAAACGCGGCACTACGCCCACGTTGACTGCCCGGGCCACGCTGACTACATTAAGAACATGATTACGGGCGCAGCCCAGATGGACGGGGCTATCCTGGTGGTGTCGGCACCGGATGGGCCGATGCCGCAGACGCGGGAGCATATTCTGCTTGCCCACCAGGTGGAAGTTCCAGCGATGGTGGTGTTCCTCAACAAAGTGGATATGATGGATGATGAGGAACTGCTGGAACTGGTCGAACTGGAACTGCGCGAACTGCTCACGAAATATAATTTCCCCGGCGATGATATTCCCATCATCCGCGGGAGCGGGTTGCAGGCGCTTGAAAGCACCAGCACCGATGTCGATGCTCCAGAGTACAAGTGTATTCTGGACCTCATGGACGCCGTAGACAGCTATGTTCCGACTCCTGAGCGCGACCTGGACAAGCCATTCCTGATGCCCATTGAGGACGTGTTCGGTATCAAGGGACGGGGAACCGTCGTGACCGGGCGTATCGAGCGTGGGAAGGTCAAGGTCGGTGAGACCATTGAGATTGTCGGGATGAGCGACGAGGCCCCGCGCAAGACGGTCGTGACGGGCGTGGAAATGTTCAACAAGACGCTCGATGAGGGTATGGCCGGGGACAACGTAGGCTGCCTGATCCGCGGCGTTGAGCGCAAAGACGTCGAACGTGGGCAGGTGTTGGCCGTGCCGGGGAGCATCAACCCGCACAAGAAATTCAAGGCCCAGGTCTACGTCTTGAAGAAGGAAGAAGGTGGACGGCACACCCCGTTCTTTGCGGGATACCGACCACAGTTCTATATCCGGACGACCGACGTGACTGGCTCCATCCATTTCCCGGAAGGGGTTGAGATGGTCATGCCCGGTGACAACATTGAGATGACCGTGGAACTCATCGTGCCCGTCGCTATTGAACAGGGCTTGCGGTTTGCTATCCGCGAGGGTGGCCGCACGGTCGGCGCTGGAGTTGTGACCAGTATCATTGAGTAAGGTCTTTGCAACGTGGGAGCAGGCTGGTGTCTGCTCCTTTCTTTCTGATCTTTTTTGGGGAAGAAGAGAGGAGACGTACGATTGCTCCGCCACCGTCGTGGGGGCACATCGTGTCGTCGGGGTATTGTGTTTGATAAGGAAGGGGTATGGCGGTCGCTAAGGACAAAGCAAAAGAACGCCAGGAACATGTGCTGATTCGGACAGTGCGCGAGACGCGCACGGAACTGCGAAAGGTGGTGTGGCCAAGTCGGAAAGAGGCCATCCGACTGACCGTGGTCGTTATCATTATTTCGGTCATCATCGGTGCATTCCTGTTTGCTGGCGACACCCTTTTCCTCTGGCTCTATATCTGGTTAGAAGGTCTGGTCAGTTAGGTTTGCGGGGGCCTGCTCCGTTTGAGTTTGAGGATGATTGCGGTGACAGAGAAAGAACCAACCACATCGCCCGAGCCGATGCAAGACGAAGAACGGCGCTGGTATGTCATCCATACCTATTCGGGCTATGAAAACAAGGTAAGGCAAAACCTGGAGCACCGAATCGACTCGATGGAGATGGGGGACCAGATTTTTCGGGTCATCGTGCCAACGGAAGAAGAGATTGAAATAAAAAATGGGCAGCGCCGGGTGGTGAGCAAGAAGATCTACCCGGGCTACGTGCTGGTCCAGATGCACCTGACCGACGACTCGTGGTACGTCGTGCGTAACACGCCCGGGGTGACAAGCTTTGTCGGACATGGGAACCGCCCCGTCCCCCTCGAAGAGGCCGAAGTAAAAACCATCCTCAAGCAGATGGAAGCGGAAGCCCCCCGCGTGCGGGTCAGCTACCAGGTGGGGCAGGCGGTCAAGATTACCGATGGGCCATTCACCGACTTTGAGGGTGTAGTGGACGCGATAGACCACGAACGGGGACGGGTCCGGGTGCTGGTGTCATTCTTTGGGCGCGAAGCGCCAATTGAGCTTGATTTCCTCCAGGTGACGCGGCTGGTTGATTGAGCGCCTGGTGTGCGCCCCCCTCCCTGGCAGGAAGGAGATAGATTGTGGCAAAGAAACTCACTGCTGTTGTCAAATTGCAATTGAACGCGGGGAAGGCCACCCCCGCTCCACCGGTTGGTCCGGCCCTTGGGCAATATGGTCTGAACATTATGGCCTTTGTGAAGGAGTATAATGAGAAGACCGCCGCCCACGCCGGAAGTATCGTGCCCGCCGAGATATCCATTTATAGCGACCGCTCCTTTACGGTCAAGCTGCTCACGCCACCTGCGGCAGACCTGCTGCGCAAGGCCGCCGGGGTTCCCAAGGGTTCGGGGGTGCCAAACCGCACCCTGGTAGGGCAGGTGACGCGCAGTCAGGTGCGAGATATTGCCCAGGTGAAGATGCCTGACCTCAATGCGGTTGATATGGAGGGGGCCGAAAAGATTATCGCAGGCACGGCCCGCAGCATGGGGATTCAGGTTGTTGAAGGCTGATACCTTGAGCCTGGTCAGTGGGAGGGGGTGTGCCCCCGACAGAACCACCAAGGAATGGAGTGATGACAAAAAAACGCGGAAAACGCTATCTGGAGGCGCTGAAGAAGGTTGACCATCTGGCGCTGTATTCGCCAGAAGAGGCGATTGCCCTGGCGCAAGAAACATCGTCTGTCAAGTTCGATGCATCGGTGGAGGTGCATGTGCGCCTCGGGATCGACCCGCGCCACGCCGACCAGAATATCCGAACCACAGTGCTGCTCCCCCACGGAACCGGCAAGCGAATGCGCGTGCTGGTGTTTGCCCAGGCAGATGCCGCACGAGCGGCGGAAGAGGCCGGGGCTGACTATGTGGGCAGCGACGAACTGATTGCGAAAATCGATAAGGAAGATTTCTTCGAGTTCGACGTAGTGATTGCCACGCCTGACATGATGGGGAAGGTGGGTCGCCTGGGACGCAAGCTCGGCCCCCGCGGTCTGATGCCGAACCCCAAGAGTGGCACGGTGGTGCAGGTGGAAGACCTGGTCCGTACCATCAACGAGGTGCGCGGTGGGCGCGTGGAGATTCGCAACGACCGCACCGGCATCATCCACGTGGGGGTGGGGAAGGTGAGCTTCGACTCGCAGCAAATCTATGGCAACATGGCGGCATTGATGGACACCGTGAAAACGGCGAAGCCCTCCGGTGCCAAAGGAACGTACGTCAGGAGCGTCACTGTCACCAGTTCCATGGGGCCTGGCATTCGGGTCAACCCGAGTATGGCGCAGGCCATGGGGCATGAATGATATTGAGGATGTAAACCATCATACCACATAGCAGGTAGACTCTGCCCCAGACCGCTGGTGGGCTTTTCCCTGAATGATTGGTTCAGGCGCTCGATACTCAAGCTGAACCGGTCGCCAGCCGAGGTGGTGTCAGTCCGGTGATTCTGAAGCTATCTTCTCTCTGTTTCCCCCCATGGGTGGTGGCACACGCGGTGCCCCAACCCGAGCCGGTGAGCGGAGGATATCAAGCAAGATACGAGAGTCATGGTTTTCTGGCCGCCTTTCAAACGTAAAGGCGGTCATTTGTTTTGTACGGGTAGGGGTTTGTCAGATGTTTTGGGAAAGGGGGTGATATCCGATGCCGACCGAACAAAAAGTAGCGGTGCTGGCCGACCTGACCGAGCGGTTCTCGCGGATGCAGCTGGCCATTGTGTCGGACTACCGTGGGATGACCGTAGCCGAGATGAACGAGATGCGCCGGAAGATGCGCGAAAGCGGCGCTGAGACCCTGGTAGCGAAGAATACGCTGATACGGATGGCCGCTCGCGCAACGAACCGCGAAGCGATTGAGCCGCTGCTCGCCGGGCCAACTGCGCTGATGCTCGCCTATGACGATGTGGCGCGGGTGGCCAAAGAGCTTGATACCTACGCAAAGGGCAACCCTAAGCTGACCATTCGGGGGGGACTGCTCGGTGCAAGTCTGCTGGAGGCAGACGCGCTGGAGAAGGTTTCGAAGCTCCCGTCGCGCGAAGCGATGATTGCCCAGATTGTGGGGGGGATTCAATCCCCTGTGGTGGGTCTGGTGAGCGTCATCAACCAGCCCGTGGCAGGTGTGGTCGGGGTAGTGAATGCCGTAGCCACCGGGATTACCGGGGTGCTTCAGGCACGTATTGCCCAGTTGCAGGCGGAAGGCTAGCGCCTGCCAGCGGGCATGGCGGGCGGTCGGGACGGGTCCGACCGTTTTCATGAGGGTCTGGTTCTCTTGAGAACTGAGAACTGAGAACGTTGCATTTTGAACAGGGTTATTCTGAACTGAACAAGCAAGGAGTTTGCGTACGATGGCAAGCGAGAAGGTACTCGATATTATTTCGTCCATTGAGCAGTTGAATGTGCTGGAACTGGTGGAACTGAAGAAGGAGATGGAGGACAAGTGGGGGGTTACGGCGGCAGCACCGATGGCCATGGGCGCTCCGATGATGCCGGGGGCTATGCCAGCGGCCACGGGCGGCGATGGTGCTGGTGACGCGGCCCCGGCGGCTGAAGAGCAAACCGCCTTTGACGTTATCCTGAAAGATGTCGGCCCCAACAAGATTCAGGTCATCAAGGTGGTGCGCGAGCTGACCAGCCTGGGCTTGAAAGAGGCGAAAGAGCTGGTTGAGGGAGCACCCAAGCCCATCAAAGAAGGGGTCGAGAAGGAAGAGGCCGAAGCTGCCAAAGCGAAGCTGGCAGAAACCGGGGCCACCGTTGATGTTGCGTAATCCAGGACTGGATACCTGTGGGTGAGATTCTGTGACCGAAACCCCCATCTCTCCATCCTTTCTCTTTTCATCGAATCCGCCACCGTCGCTGGTGGCGCTGGATGCCAACCCCCTGCTGCGGGCGTCGGTTGAGACGAGCCTGACGCAGCAGGCAGCGTATGTAGCTGAACAAACGGCGACCTTCCGGGGTCGCCGTTCGGTGT
>DAOTUF010000598.1:0-1766 GCA_034437495.1 Chloroflexaceae bacterium
AGGGTGCGCGTTTCGTTCAAGCGCCACACCAGTTCGGCATGGTCGGTGAAGTGGGTCTTCACCAGCGCTTCGGTGCCTGCGTTGGCGGTCAGCGCGGCCTGAAGCTGCGCGTCCTCGTCGGCGGCCAGAGCAGGGTCTACGACGGCATAGACGTGCGTCTCGCCCAGGGCGAGCAGGGCATCCACCCGGTGGCCGCCGTCAACCAGGTGGTAGCCACCTGCCGTCGGCGTGACCAGGATGGGCTTCTCCCGTTGGTAGCCGTGCTGCTCAAGGCTCTGCTTCAACCGTTCCACGCCCGCGGGCTTGATGCTGCGAGCTTCGACGCGGCTCACGATGTCCGCCAGGGGAATGCGTTCGATGACCCACTGGTCGGTTGCGGGCGTGCGCCCGTTCTGCGAAATGACTGCGTTCATCAGAAAATCCTTTCCGTTTCAATCGGGGAGCACTGCGGCTTCCCCATCAGTAAAACAATGCCTTTTGTACCAGCGTCCCTGGTGAGCAACCTTCGTTGCAACCGTTCTTTGCCACCTTCTGCGCCAGCAAGCAGGCCAGTACTCCGTCCGCCGTGGCGTGCTCTATCTCCCTGCCAACCGTCGCTGCGTTGCGGTCCTGTCGGAAGGATGGTTTTTGCGAATGAGCAACGAGTCGGGAAATTCCCCCCCCTGGGTTGGGTTCGCCTGACCCTTCGCGCCAGGGTTCGCCCGACCCTTCGCACGAGGTTCCAACAGGACACGGGAACAAACCAGTGGAATGCGATAAAACGCGAGACAATCTCCCTGCGCAGCCCGCTCCAGGGAAAAAAGCTCCCTGGCAATGCCGCTCCCTGCTTCTGGTGGGGGCAACGATGGCCCCACCAGCGCCAACCAGCGTGGTCCGTGCTGGCAGCGCAGGGCAGCGCAGGGCAGTGAGGGCAGCGCAGGGCAGCGAGGGCAGCGCAGGGCAGCGAGAACCAGCGTGGCCCGTGCTGGCAGCGAGGGCAACGCTGGGCAGCGAGGACAACGCTGGCAGCACGGGCAGCGCAGGGCAGCGAGAACCAGCGTGGCCCGTGCTGGCAGCGAGGGCAGCGCAGGGCAGCGAGGACAACGCTGGCAGCGAGGGCAGCGCAAGGCGGGCAGACGGAAAGTGCATTGGGCATCTCAGTCTCCTATTCCAACCATCGCCGCCTGCACCATCGCCACTGGTGCGTCCCCGTTCTTCGCTGCTTTTTGTGCCAGCAACTCGGCGTAGCGAGCCAGCACCCCGTCGGGTGTGGCGTGCTCAATCTCCAGGCCAACCGTTGCGGCCACCTCGCGCCGCACCTGCGCCAGCAGCACGGCTTCGGGTCGGGTCGGCATCGCCGTCGGCCATCCCTTCGTGTACCAGAGATGCTTCGGAATGCGCCCCTCGATGGCGGCCCGCGCACGCGCTCGCTCCTTCGCCTCGGCCAGCGCCAACCGCTGCCCCTGGGTGAGCAGGTCGGGAGCCACGTCGCCAAGCCAGCGGTCGCCCTGGAAGCTGAAGGTGCTGGCAATTTCCAGAGCAACCAGTTCGCGGTAGACCGTGTGATTGCTCGGGTCGCTGGTGCTGGCCGCCAGGTCGTTGGCGCTGCTCATCACGCAGGCCAGGCAGGAGACCCTGGTGCTGCCCCGCTCGGTGTAGTTTAAGGGCGGACAGTTTATTGTCAAGTTGTCTCTTGTGCTCACATACGCACCTCAGCCTTCACGCAGCCTGCTGGCGGACCTGCGCAAAGATATACGCATCCGTCTGCCGTTGCGTGTAGGCATCCT
>DAOTUF010000599.1:0-8464 GCA_034437495.1 Chloroflexaceae bacterium
TCCCGCCGTAAGGCGAAAAACCAGCCCAGGACGACGTTGTGGAATGGTTGGAGTAAAAGAAAAGAGGAGCGCGGTTTCCTCCACGGCCACTGAAGTGGCGTGGCTTCCACCGCGCAAGATTCGGTGAGCAGAAAGGGAAGGCATGCAGCAAGCAGAGGGATACGTTGCCATGATCGCGGTCGGCATGATTCTGATATTCCTGGTGCTCATCCTCATCAGTACCATCTACCCGGCCATTCTGATTGTTCTGGGCTTCTTTCGCCCATCAGATCAACCCGACCAACCCGACCAATCCGACCAACCCGATCAGGCATCCGACCAGCCTGACCAACCCGATCAGGCATCCGACCAGCCTGACCAACCCGACCGCCCCCGCCAGGCATAAGCCTGAGCATCACACGTTTCGCTCTCCTGCAAGGGCCCGGTTCCTTGCGGGAGAGTGCGCTGTTCTGGCTGACAGGCCGCTCCCTTCCTTCCGACCAGAGGCGGTCATTTCTCCCCCCGTGGGGGGATAGGAAGGAAGGGGGGCCGGATGGTACAATAGTCATACTCCAACATAGCCCTTCGTTGTGTCGGGGGTTTGGCGCTCTTTCCCTGTATCTTTACCGCGGAAAAAGCGCGTGAGCCTTCAGAATCAGGTGCTTCCACCCTCCTCCGCTCCATCCCTGCCTGATATGGATCTTCTATAGATTTTCGATGGGTTTATCCGGAGGTTTTGTATGTCCAAATCAACATTAACTGAACTGAGCTACCGCTATCCCGAACACTACCGCCATCTTCGGGAACTGATTTATGTCGTCCCCGCCAGAGGGTTGCCGGGGTTCTATGTGGTAGAAAAGACCGCTCCTGATGAGGAGGTCATTCTGGAAATCTGCCAGTGTGAACAGCGAGCGTTGCAGGAGCGGGACAACCAGATATTGCATGATATGCGCTGCTTCGACCAGCGCCAGTTTCACCGCTACGATGAGCCTGGTCGCTGGAGGGCGACCGCGCACCTGGGGCTTGCGCTGAAGCAGCCATTTTTCCGTTAGGCTCGCGCTCCCGGGTGCAGCGAACCATTCCGGTAGGTCCCCGCGGCACGCTCGTGCCCAGGAGGGGGCCTTTCTGGTTGGGGGGAACAGGTGTGCGATTGGAGAAGAACAGGAGCGGGATCCCTCGCCTGCTCGCCTTCGTCCGTCTGCGCAAAATCTTGCACCAGCGCGAGCAGGAACGGAGAGCCTGCGGGATTTCGGAAGCATGAGCCAGATATCCGAGCCTTCTTTGTCGGTCAAGCAGGGATTTTACCGAAGGGAACGCCCGATACGGACATTCTTTGCAGGATAGAAGAGCATCATTGCCTGCTTGTGACCAGTAATAGAGCCAGCATGCCCGGGCACCTCTGCCATCATCTGGCATCCGGTCGGCACGTCCCCGGAATTCTCCTGTTATCTATAAGCGTAGTCTTCCCCCCTACCGCGCCGCCACGATATCCCGCGAGGCGGCCCACTGGGCGAGGTCCTGGCGGTTGATCGCCGCGGCCATCAGGTCAGGGAAGAGGTCGGGGGTGCAGGCAAACGAAGGCACCTCAAGCTCCGCCAGAGCCGCCGCCGTCCGGTGGTCATACGCCGAAGCCCCGTCGTCGCTCAGCGCCAGCAGCGCCACCATCTGCACCCCGGAGCCAACCAGCGCCGCAGCCCGTTTGAGCATCTCTTCGCGGTTCCCCCCCTCATACAGGTCACTAATCAGCACCAGGATGGTTTCTCGTGGGCGCGTCACCTGGTCCTGACAGTAGGCCAGCGCCCGGTTGATATCGGTGCCGCCGCCAAGCTGCACCCCGAACAACACATCAACCGGGTCTTGCAAATCTTCCGACAGGTCAACGACAGAGGTGTCAAACACGACCATGCGCGTGGAGACCGCGGGCAGCGAGGCCAGCACCGCCCCGAAGATGCCCGAATAGACCACCGATGTGGCCATAGACCCGCTCTGGTCAACGCACAGGATGATATCGCGCAGGGATGAGCGCTTGCGCCCGTAGCCAATGCGCACCTCGGGGATAATCGTTCGATATTCCGGCTGGTAGTGTTTCAGGTTGGCGCGGATGGTGCGGTTCCAGTCTATTTCATTGTGGCGCGGGCGGCGGTTGCGGACCGCACGGTTCAGGCTCCCCAACACCGCCTGGCGGGTGGGGTTGGCAAGCTTGCGCTGCAACTCCTGCACCACGCGGGCCACCACCTGGCGGGCCGTGGCCTTCGTCTGGTCGGGCATCACCCGGCTGAGCGATACCAGGTTGGCGACCATGTGAACATCTGGCTCGATGGCTTCAAGCATCTCTGGCTCCATCAGCATTTGCCGAAGATTGAGCCGCTCCAGCGCGTCTTGCTGCATCACCCGCACGACGGAAGAGGGAAAGTAGGTGCGGATATCGCCAAGCCAGCGGGCTACCCGGGGGGCCGAACTGCCCAACCCCCCGCGGCGGTCACTCGGATCTGCCCCCAGACTTGACCCCGCCCCCGTTCCCGACCCCGAGCCGTAGAGCGCTCCGAGCGCCTGGTCCATTGTCTGGTCTGCGCCGTGCAGCGGGATGCCGATACCATCGGCCTCGCCACTGCCAAGGATAAGCCGCCAGCGGCGCTGCCGTTCGTCCTGGTTGTTCGTAGCCATACGCCCCTTTCTTCCTCGTCACAACATATCACCTGTTACTCCCCATCACTCCGGCCTGGGCAACCCGAGCAGGTCAGCCACCAGCGGCAGCACAGCCCGGGCCCGCTCCTCGTCCAGGTCGGGGGAAGCTCCCCCCCCCACCCCGCCGGGCCGCGGAGCCACCCCCCGCACCTCTCCGCGGCGCACCCGCTCGCCCAGGCTGCGGCGTTCGGGGGCTTCGAAGGTGGCGAAGGTGCGGCGCAGCAGGGGAAGTATCTGCGTGAAGGTATCTCCCGGCAGGGCCGTCACCCACCCGTCGAGCACCTGCCAGAGCGTGGTATCGTGGATGAGCAGCGCCCCGCTCCCGCGGACAAAGCCCTCTATCCAGGCGGCGGCGTAGGCCGGTTCGTTGGCCAGCGAGAGCGACAACCCCATCCGGCGGGCGACCTCGTCGCGGTCGAAGACGCGCTGGTCAAGCAGCAGGCGCACGCAGCGCCCGGCGATCATCCCGTGCAAGCTGTGCTGGTTGGCAAGCTGTTTCAGCACCGTCTGCCACTGTGCCAGGTGCTCCGGGTGCTGGAGCATGGTGATTACATCGTTGGTCGCCACGATGTGCTTGAACATCTCAGCGGCGGCTTCGTCGTTGAGCGACGAACACGCCCCCGGCAGCCCGATGCAGATGCGCACCACGAGGCCATTCACCACCTGCCCGACCGCGGTCGTGTCGGTCTTGCGCACATCGCCATAGCGCAGGACATTGGCAAGCCCGGGCAGGGTCCCCATCATCTGCACCACGTCGCTGGTCAGGGCAGCCTGGTCTTCCAGGCACCGCGTGATGTAAGGCACCGCGTCGGGCAGGTTCGCGAGAAGCACCTGGTTAATCAAGTTGCCCAGAGCGGGCAGGTCGGCGTGGGTCGCTTCGTCACAGGTGCAGGCAGTGGCGGCAGCCAGAACCGTGTTCCCCCACTGCCCCGCCTCAATGAGCCGCACCGCCAGTTCGGGCTGCCACTGCACCCGCCAGAGTTCGTGGAAGGTGCCCTTGCCTCCACCGCTGCGCTGAAGGGTGCCCCATTCGATGCCGAGCAGCAGCAGGCGGTGCAGCAGGTGGCTGCGTTCCAGGTCGGTGGGCTTGCGCAAATCCAGGTCGTAGTCTTTCCAGTCGCCAGTAGCGGGCATCCGGAGCCGCTTCTGTTCGGCGACCAGGTCTTGCTGGAGCGGCACCATGGGCGTTCTGTCGGGGACGGACCCGAGCACGCTGCCCACGATAAGCCGTTCATGCACCAGCCGCAGCGGTAAGTCCGTGTCGAAGCAGAACACCCCGCGGGCCGCCTCGTTCATCTCTGGCAGGCCAGGCAATGGGCAGTCACGCAGGGCCGCCAGAGTTTCGGCAAGGCGCACCGCTTCGATAACGTGGGCGGATGAGGCGTCCAACCCCTCACCACGGAGCAGACGTGCCACCCGCGTCATCCAGTGGATGGCGACCTCAGTGGGGGTGTGGTTGGCCAGAGCGGAGGTGAAGAGGTGGTGATACCAGCCCGGCGACTCGACCCCGGCCCCGTAGCCGCCGCGGTAGGAAAGGCGGTCGTAGGTCCAGGGTATCCAGGTGGCCTGGACCTTTGTTCTGGGCAAGCCCTTGAGCAGCGCATTGTCATCTTTCACCGGCGGCATATCCGCCAGGACCGGCGCGTGCCAGGCCCCGCACACCACGGCAATCCGCTTGAAACCCTCCTTCTGCGCCTGACGGATGGTCCGGCGCATAAAGGCTTCGCGCTGCGCTTCGTGGTGCGCCTCGGCAGCGTCGTCAAGCGGGGGAATTTCTGCGCGGGCCGCGGTCATCGCCTCAAGGATGGCATCGAACACGCCGGTACTGTCTCGCCGCTGCTCTACCACGTGCTCCCACCACCGTTCACCGTCGCTGTAGCCCGCCGCCTGCGCCAGAAACCCGAGCGGGTCGGCCCGCGGGTCGGGGAGGGGAGCGTCGGGGAGGGAGATGGCTTCCGTCCCATCGGCTTCCCCGTTTTCCGGTTCTGCCTCTCCTCCTGCCTCTTTGCCTTCTTCCTCTCCTTCTGCCTGCTCCCTTTCTGGATTCTCTGGTTGCTCCGCTGCCTGCGTCTGCTCCTGGGCCTCCTCCTGGTCGTGCTCGGCAGCTTTGCGCATCCTCCGGGCAGCTTCGGCAAGCTGGTGCGCCTGGGGCAGGTCCATAAACCGCACCGGGATGTTGTTGGTCAGACCGTAGGAGATGGCCTGCCACTCAGGGGAGAAGATGGCAAAAGGGTAGTAGACTGACAGGTTGGGCAGGTCGGGCACGTAGATGAGGAGCGCCACCGGCGGCTGCATCTGAGGGTGGGCCAGCAGCGGCAGGACCTCGGCCGCGTCGGGTGGTCCCTCCACCAGCAGGATATCCGGGCGCAGCGTTTCCAGGGCTTTGCCGAGGCTCCGCGCCGAGCCAGGGCCGTGGTGCCGAATACCGAAGATGTGCAGGGAAGATGAGGATGGCGACATGGTTTACACAACCTCCCGGCACGCCCGGTACAGGTCCTTCCACCCTTTGCGCTCCTTGACCACCGTTTCGAGGTATTCCAGCCAGACCACGCGGTCCTGCACCGGGTCTTTGATGACCGCTCCCGTCAGGCCAGACGCGACATCGTGCGACTGCAAGCGTCCATCGCCAAAGTGCGCCGCCAGCGCCAACCCGTTGTTGATGACCGAAATCGCTTCGGCGGTGCTCAGGGTGCTGCCTGGAGACTTGAGCTTCGTTTTGCCATCCGCGGTCACGCCCTCGCGCAGTTCGCGGAAAATCTTCACCACGCGGCGGATTTCCTCCAGCGCTGGCGGCTCCACGGGAAGCTCCAGCATCCGCCCCAGGCTCTCAACGCGCCGCCGCACAATCTCCACCTCTTCGTCCTCGCTGGCAGGCAGCGGCAGCACGACGGTGTTAAAGCGCCGCTTGAGGGCGCTGGAGAGGTCGTTGACGCCGCGGTCGCGGTCGTTCGCCGTGGCAATGAGATTGAACCCCTTGCGGGCCTGCATCTCGCTGTTCAGTTCGGGAATGGGCAGGGTCTTTTCAGAGAGCACCGTAATCAGCGTGTCCTGCACGTCGGAGGGCACGCGGGTCAGTTCCTCCAGGCGAGCAATGCTGCCCCCCTCCATCGCCCGCATAATCGGACTGGGCACGAGCGCCTGGGGGGAGGGGCCTTCGGCCAGCAGACGGGCGTAGTTCCAGCCATAGCGGATGGCCTCCTCGCTGGTTCCTGCCGTCCCCTGCACCAGCATAGTCGAGTCGCCCGAAATGGCCGCCGACAGGTGCTCCGATACCCAACTTTTGGCGGTGCCAGGCACGCCGAGCAGGAGCAGGGCGCGGTCCGTTGCCAGCGTTGCGATGGCAATTTCCATCAGGCGGCGGTTGCCGATATACTTGGGCGAGACGGTAAACCCGTTGTCCAGCTTGCCGCCCATCAGGTAGGTCATCACGGCCCAGGGCGAGCGTTTCCAGCTTGGCGGGCGCGGGCGCGTGTCAACCTCGGCCAGCGCGGTGAGTTCTTCAGCAAACTGCTGCTCGGCGTGTTCACGAAGCAAGGTCGTCATCGGGCAAACTCCTTCAGCATCTCAGAGCGAAAATTGAGGATATCAACCATCTGCTTGACCGCGTCTTCCCAATAATCCCAGTATTTGGCATACGCTGGCCACCCCTGCGCGGCTTCGGTGGCAAGCTCGGGAGGGATGCGCAGGGCAAATTCCTTCAGCGATTGCCGAAAGGTCCAGAGGGCCAGCCGCGTCGAAGATGCGGGGTTTTCATCGGCGGCCAGGCGCTGGTGCAGGCTCTCCAGCACCTTCCGCGCCAGGGTAGGACTCCAGGGCTTTTCATACTTCGTCAGGAGGGGCATGGCCGGGTGCTTGCCGTGGAGCGGCTGTGGTTCTTCCTGCATCAGGCCAACAATGGCCTGTTCTGCCCGCTCCTGCGGCAGGTAATCAATCAGCACTTTGATGTGACCGTAGGTGTCTTTGCGTTTGAGGAAGACCGGCAGCAGTGCTTCGAGAAAGGCCGCATCCCCGACACGCCGCGCGGCCTGGAACCAGGCATCAAGCAGGGTTTCCTTCTCCTCGCTCTTCAAGGCTATCTTCAGCAACTCCGCGGGCGCAAGGTTCCACTGCTGGGACCAGTATGCAGGCGGCACCAGACCGAGCATCTGGCCGAGCCACCAGGTCTTTGGCCCCACCTTGATATGGCGGGGAACCTCGGGGATGATGCCATCGCGCACCATCGCCTGGTCGCATTCGTCGGGCAGGGTGACTTCGATGCTTTTCCGGACGATTTTCTGCCTGAACGTGAGCAGGGGGGCCACACGCTCCCGCATACGCTGGCTCAGCCGCGATTCGGGCAGGGTCGCCAGGAGATTGACCGCCATCGCCCGTACCTCTTTGCTGCGGTCATCCAGCACGCCTTCAAGGAACGGCTCGTCGTCCATACTCAGCCCCTCGGCAAGTTCTTCGAGAAAGCGCTTGCGGTCGTCGGCCTTTTCGGTCTTCCAGGTCGAGGAGAGCAGGGCGCGGGCGCGGGCCGGGTGGGTGCGGCGCAGCCATTGCAGGAGGGCGAGGCGGGTCGCACCACTGCCCGTTTCCCACAGTTCCTCACTTGCCGTATCGTCCTGGGACTCCTGGGCCTCCTGCCGAACTGCCGCGTACTTCCAGGCCGGGTGGTGCGCAGCGAGCCAGCGCCCCCGCTCGCCCACAACCAGGACGATAGCTCCGTGCAGGGCGGTTTTCTTCTGCCCCATATCCAGCAGGGGAACGAGATATTCTTCCGGGATGCGCTGCCCGGCTGCGGCGGCGGCTTCCAGCCACTCCGCCAGCACCTCGGGGTAGGTTCCCCGCAGTATCAGGGCGAGGTACTGCGCAGCCCGCGGGGTGCAACGGGGAGCCTGGTCGGGAGGGCACGGCTCGAAGGGCAGCGTCTCAGTGGTGGGTGGGCGCTGCCCGGCCTGCTGGTAGAGCGCCACCGCTGCCGCGGCGCTGAGCAATGTGTGTTCCTGGTCGGAGGGATCCAGGCCACCGAGCAGGGTGGTAAGCGGGTCGCCGGGTGGGGGGAGGCGAAGGGGCTGTCGCCCCGTCCCCACCAGGGCGATGACGGTCAACTCGTGCCAGAATGATGGGTCAGACATCTCTCTTTGCTCCGGATTTGCTCCGTCTCCTCTGCTGCGGCTCGTCGGTCGCTGGATATCGGGTATCGGGCATTACTCGTCGCTCGTCGGGGTGAGGGATGCCAGCGACATCACCGCGTCAAACTCCCGACAGTAGATGACGACGCTCTTGAACGGTGCTACGTCCGTTTCGGCAGGAATGGGGTAGTTCTGGTTTCCCACATTGCCCTTGAGCATGCCCAGGTTGACCTGTTCGCCAAACTGAGACGATGCGGTCGGTCTGGCACTGGTATCCAGCAGGACAAACACATCCGGACCGTTGGTCACTTCAAACTCCTCGAAGCGAAGGATATGGCTTCCATCTGCCAGACGATAGATAGTCGCGGTACCAGACCCCTTGTGAATGAGGTCAATATCAATGAACTGCCCCTGAAACAGGGCGACCGGTTCGGCAGGCGTGGCGGTGGGAAGCGGTTCGGTCGGCGCTGGCTCGGTCGGGACCTCCGTGGGGGCCTCGGTTGGCGCAGCGGTCGGGACTGGCTCGGTTGTCAAGACTGGCTCGGCAGGCGGTTCGGCGGGTGGCTCCGTGGGTGGCATCGTGGGAGGGAGTGGCGGAGTTGGAGATGGCAGCGAACCGGTGTCCGGGGGGAGGGTGGGGGTGGTGTCCGCTGCTGTGGTCGGGAATTCCTCGTTGACTACCTGAT
>DAOTUF010000600.1:0-6758 GCA_034437495.1 Chloroflexaceae bacterium
GGTGGAACGTTTGGAGAAAAGAAAGGAGGACGGCGGCGCTTCCTCCACCCGCTCAAGCAGGTGGTTTCCTGCGCTGCCATTTCTATGAAAAGACCACCACCAGACCAGACCAAACGCCAGATTATCGGGAAACGGGTGGGGACCGAGCCGTACTACGTCATGGCAGAAAATACGGACACGCTCCTGCGGCTCCACTCCCGTCCGGAGGCCAATGTGAAGGCCGGGCGGATTTTTATGGGGGTCGGGGCGGCGCTGGTGCTGCTCTCCATGTCTCTCTTTTGCATTGGCCTGAGCAGCTACGTCGAAGGGATGGGGTCCATCGGCCCCTTTGCCCTGAGTGCGATGGCTTCGGCTCCCTGCGGGATTGTCGGGTTTCTGGGTCTCCTTGGCGGTATGGCCATCAGCGGAACGACCAATACCATCACGGTCAATACGGAGACGCGCACGGTCGCCTATACGCAGCAGTCCACGACCCTCATCCATTCGAAGCAGTCAAAGAATGAACGAAAACAAATCCTGGATTTCGAGGATATTGCGGCGCTACGTCTTGGCTCGATGTCCTACAAACCCGCGTTCTTTCTGAGCCGCCCGCGTGAGATAGCGGTGCTGGAGTTTCTCACCAATGAGGGGAAAGCGTGGATTATCGACAGCGCGGCCAGCGCCGAGTCGCTTGAGCCGCTGGCAACGGCCCTCACTGATATCGTGGGGGTTGGGGTGCAGCGGGCGGAGAGGGGGGGATAGCTGTGGCAAATGACGGGTGGCGAGGAGTGGGCATCTCCGGGCGTCAGGATGCCGCGACTCGTCACTCGTTCCCCCTCCCCCTCACCCTGCTTCCCTCCCCTCGTGCATGCTCCCACTGCGAAAGCCCGCCAGGTCTAGCGTGACATAAACAAATCCCAGGGAGCGCAGACAGGCGACAATCCGTTCGCGCACCCCCTCCTGCGCGAGCCGGGCGAGCGCGTCGGCCTCCACCTCCAGCCGCGCTATGGTGCCGCGCTGGTGAGAGCGCACCCGCACCTGGTGCAGCCCGAGGTCCTGCCTGAGCCACGCTTCTGCCCGTCCAACCTGTGCCAGCGCCTCCGCTGTGACTGGCTCCCCGAAGGGGATGCGCGAGGCAAGGCAGGCCAGGGAGGGCTTGTCGTGGGTAGGAAGGTCGCGCTGCTTTGCCAGCGCCCGGATATCGTCCTTGCCGAGCATGGCTTCGCGCAGCGGCATACGCACCCCCTGCTGGAGCGCGGCCTGGATGCCGGGGCGCTCGTCGCTGTTGTCGTCGGCGGTGAAGCCGAAGGCCAGGGCTGCCAGACCCCGGCGACGCGCCACCCCCCACATCGCGGCAACCCGTTCGTGCTGGCAGTAGAAACAGCGCCGCACATCGTTGCGCACGTAGTCGGGGTTGTTCAACTCTTCCGTGGGGATGGTCTCTATGGGCACGCCGAGGTGCCCCGCCAGGGACCGGGCGCTCTCCAACTCCTCCGGGGGGAGGGAGGGGGAGGTAGCGGTGAGCGCCAGCACCCGTCCAGGTCCGAGCACCTCGGAGCACACCGCCAGCAGGTAGGTGCTGTCGCCGCCTCCCGAAAACGCCACCGCCACCGATGCCATCTCGCCAACCAGGTGGCGCAGGCGGTCTTCTTTGTTCGTCAGATGGTCCGTCAGATGCATAGTCATGGTTCGTCACCCCTTGCTGCGGTTCTCCCCCTGCCGCTGCTTGTAGAGGTAGCGCACGCCGAGGAGCCGGGCCATGTGCTCGAAGATATCCGTATCGCGGAAGGGTTTCCCAACAAAGCCATCGCAGCCCGCCGCCAGAATACGGGACCGCTCCTCCTCAAAGGCACTGGCGCTCAGGGCCACAATAGCGGTGGGCTTTCCGGCTGCGGCAGCGCGGGACTTGATGCACCGTGTGGCTTCGTAGCCATCCATCACAGGCATGCGAATATCCATCCAGATGAGGTGGGGAAACCACTGCTCCCACACGTCTACCGCCTGCTGACCATTGCTGGCCTCCCGCACGGTAAAGCCCACCCGTTCGAGCAACCGGACCAGCAGGTGCCGATTGTCCACCATATCGTCCACCACCAGCACGCGGTAGGCAGGCTGGTCGGGAGCCAGTCCGAGCACCTTGAGATGCCCGTCCCCGTCAGGGTGCGCCGCTTCAGCAGGCTCAGCAGCAGGGACCGTGATATCGAAGGCGAACACCGACCCACACCCAACCTCGCTCTGGACCGTGATATCTCCCCCCATCAACTGCACAAACCGGCGGCTGATGGCAAGCCCCAACCCGGTCCCCTCCTGCGCCTGCTGGCCGGTGCGTGTCTGGCCAAAGGCTTGAAAGAGAGTGGGCAGTTCGTCAGGCGCGATGCCCGGTCCCGTGTCCGCCACTTCGAAGACCAGGGTCCGGAGGTCGGGGTTCAGGGCATGGGGGGGGGCCACCCCATCGTCCCGGCTCCGGTCGCCCGGCCCCTGCGTTCTGACCCGCAGCGTCACGCTGCCCGCCTGGGTGAACTTGACCGCGTTTGAAAGCAGGTTGATGAGCACCTGGCGCAGCTTGCGTTCATCGGAATAGAGCGAGGTGGGAACGTCAGGGGCGCAATCAACCACCAGTTGCAGCCCCTTTTCCTGCGTACGAAGCTGGAACATCTTCTCCATGTCGTTCAGGACCGGGGGAAGGTCAAACGGACTTTCGTTGAGCGTCACGCGGCCCGCCTCAATCTTGGACATCTCCAGCACATCGTTAATCAGGTCGCGCAAGTGCTGGCCGCTCCGGTTGATGATGCCCAGAAACTCGTGCTGGTCGGGTGTCAGAGATGGGTCACGCTGCATCAACTGGGCAAACCCGATGATAGCGCTGAGAGGGGTACGCAGTTCGTGGCTCATATTGGCCAGAAAGGTACTCTTGGCGCGGTTGGCAGCCTCGGCATCGTCCCGGGCGTGGCGGAGCTGGTCCTCGACGCGCTGCCGTTCGGCAATTTCGCCGGTCAACTGCTCATTGGTGTGCGTCAATTCGGCGGTGCGGGCCGCCACCTGCTGCTCCATCCGCTCATACAGTCCCCGCAGCTGCGTGGTCATCTGGTTAAAGACCTGTGCCAGCACGCCGATTTCGTCGCGGGTCACGACCGGGGCGGTGATGGTCAGGTTGCCCGCGGCCACCTCGCGGGCCGCGTCAGTGAGTTGGAGGACGGGCCGGGCTATCTGCCGCGCCAGCAGGTAGACCCCGACGGCGAGGACGCTGGCAGCCGCGAGACCGGCCAGCGTGATACTCAAGGCAAGCTGGTTGGTGGGCGCGAAGGCTTCGCGCTGCTCCATCTCAACCAGCAGCGCCAGTTCGAACCGCTCAAGACACTGGTAGGCCCCGATGACCGGGACCCCGCGGTAGTTGAGGTAGCGTCCGGTGCCGTTCTCGCCTGCCAGCGCCCGGTTGATGCCCTCGGAGTGCATCGGGTGGGTGAGGTTCTGCCGTCCGAAGCGCCGGGCAGAAACGAACATCCCTCGCTTGTCGACCAGGTACATTTCTCCCGTCTCGCCCAACCCGGCCCGGTCAAGGATGATGCGGTCCATCCGTTCCAGGTTCAGATGCACCGCCAGCACGCCTATCCGCCGACCCAGGGAGTCAAGCAGAGGGGTGGCGATGGTCATGGTTGGCTGGCCGGTGCGGGGGTCGGGGTAGACATTTTGAATGAAGGTCTGGGTCTGACCAACGATGAAGTAGCGACTGGTGTGGAGGTCCTGTCCCTCGCTGGCCCGCTGCGATGAGACCGCAACCGTCCCGTTGTTCTTCAGGATGAACACCTCATCGAAGTCGGGGCGGCGCACCACCACATCGCGCAGCGTCTCGGCCAGGCGGGTATACGCAACCTGATAGTCGAGCGACGTTGGCTCGTCGGTCATGAGCGTGCTGGTGGATTGGAGCACCTCTTCCCAACGCGCCACGAAGGTCAGGTCGTTGGCCTGGGTGTCAACCCAGACATCCAGTTCATCCTGTCGCGCCAGGGCCGCCACCCGCAACCGCTCAATGACCGCCTCTTCCAGGGTGTCGTTGGCCTGAAAAAAGGCCACCACCCCGGCCACCACGGTCATCACCAGGGAGAGCAGCAAAAAGGAACTTATCAGTCGTGCGAGCAGGCTTCGATTCCAGAACACAGGCATGCCCCGTCTGTCTGAGTGCATGCCCTGGGAAGGATGACCGTTGTGGTTGTGGCCGCACGGGGTTCCCCAGGGCATGCACGCAAAAACGTAATGGTGTCTTTCTGCTACTGCCTTCCACCGAATCTAAACGTAGATACCACCCGATTATAGCGCAGGGAACCGGGGGTTACGGTGTGGTGGCCCCCGGGTGTATGAGCGCTTCCAGTTCGATGCTCATCGTTGCCAGGGTTTCGGGTGGGCTGGCTCCCCGCAAGATGCGGTTGACCCCCTGAAAGACAATCGCGGAAGCTTCGTTGTACTGGGTCCCCGTCTCACGCGAGGGCCGCGCCATACGAACCACCCCCTGCAATCGCTCCAGAAAGGGGAGCGCAGCGATAACCTGCGGGTCCTCCGATACGGAGCGGATGGTGGGGACGTAGCCCCCTTCAATGGCGCGCCACTTCTGCACCTCGGCGCTGGTGAGGTAGCGGACAAATGCGACCGCGGCCTCTGGATTGGGGGAATAGGCCGACACCGCAAGCTGCCACCCCCCCACCGTTCCCACGCTATGGTGGTCGCCGGTGTGTGGCAGCGGCGCAACGTCGAACCGCCTCCGGATGGGAGAGGTGGCCCCGTTGCCCATCGCATAGGCATAGGGCCAGTTGCGCATAAAGGCCGCATCGCCGCGCTGGAACAGTTCGCGGGCATCTTCTTCGCGGAAGGACACGACCGTCTCAGGGGCAATGGTGCCGACCCACCCGCGGGCGCGTTCCATCGCCTGCCGGGTCGCCTCACTGTTGAGCGTGATGACGCCCTCTTCAATGATGCTGCCGCCATGGGAGGCAATCCATTCCAGAGCGTTGCAGGTGCCGCCCTCGTAGGCCGCGCCCTGGAACACCCACCCGACAAAGTTGGCATTGCCCGCGGCTCGTTCGCCCTCCTGGATGGTGCGGGCCATCCTTTCGAGTTCGTCCCAGGTGGCCGGGGGGCTGCCAAACCCGTAGGCATCGAGCAGATCGGTGCGATAGTAGAGCATGCCAAAGTCGCCAAACTGCGGCATCGCAACCAGCTTTCCCCCGATGGTGTTGTTTTCGATGATACCGGGGAAGTGCTGCGCGGCTTCGGTGTCGAGGGCCGGGCGGAGGTTGACCAGGTGGTCGGCAAACGAGGCAGGCCAGATGATATCCAGCGCCAGCACGTCAATGTCGGGGGATTGGGCCGCGAACAGCACTTCATACACGGCGTAGTCTTCGGTCGTGTCGTCCGACTTGGGCACAAAGTTGACGAGAATACCGGTCTCTTCCGTAAACCGCGCCATGAGCAGGTTGTCCAGTTCCGAGCCAACCCCGATCTGCCCACTGTAGTAGTTGATGGTCGTGCCGCTGAAGCGCCGCGCTGCCTCGGCGTCTGGCACGGGGGGAACCGGGGAGAACGCAGGGGTCGTGGAATCTGTGGGAGCCGTGGGAGCCGGAGCCGGCTCGCCCACTGGCTCCGGTGCCATCGGCATCGTTGCGGTTGCCATCCCGATGGGGGACGGCTGCGGTTCTTCTCCTTCTCCTTCCCCGCCTGGCGGGGTCGTCTCGGTCCAGGCAGTGCATGCGTTGAGCGCAAGGGCCAGCAGCAACAGCAGCACGGCACCTTTCAGGAACAGAGATTGCATCCCTGCTATCCCTCCTTTGCCCCTCCCGGGGGCACCGGTTTTTTCCAGTCTTCTTGCGGGTACCTTCTTCATTATATCCTATCTCTCTGCTCACTGCCAGAGTAGAGGGACCGGGAGTTCCCTGATAGGGGGCTACCCCGGCTGCATCACCTCCAGCACCGCCAGCAGCTTTTCGACCCACGCCGCGTCAAGTTTCCAGCGGTTCAGGCGAACAAACTGGTTGCCCACATGCACCACCTGGTCGCGCCCGAAGCGGCGGGCAAGCCGCTGGCGCACCCGCTCCGACGGTGGCAGCCGAATCATCAGTTCGTCGTCCGTGGTCGTGATGGAACGGACTTCGGCTCCCAGTGCCAGAACCTTGATGTGCAGCCAGGTCATCAGGTGGTCGGCTGGCTCCGGGAGGTTTCCGAAGCGGTCGCGCAGTTCCCGACGCAGCGCGTGGACGGCCTCCGGGGTATGCGCCTGAACCATGCGCTGGTACACCCCCAGGCGAACAACATCGTCGGGGATGTAGGCTTCGGGCAGGTAGGCCGCCAGCGGCAGGGTCAGCGTCACCAGCGGGGTGGTCAGGAGCTTCTCATCTACGGTAATGGCTGTCTCTCTTCTCTCGTCTCTCTCGTCTCTCTCGTCTCTCTCGTCCCGCGCTCCTGCCCCCCTCTTCCCATCCCGTTCGTGGTCGCTGGCCTGCCCCCACGGTCCCTGCACCTGTCGAATTTGCTGCACGGCCTGTTCGAGCAGGCGCGAGTAGAGGTCGTAGCCGACGGCGGCAATGTGCCCGCTCTGTTTGTCGCCCAGAATATTGCCCACCCCCCGTATCTCCATATCGCGCATGGCAATGCGGAAGCCAGCCCCCAGGTCGGTCGCCTCCTGGATGGCCTGCAACCGCTGCCGCGCATCCCACGTCATGGGTTGGCTGTGGGGGTAGAGCAGGTAGGCATAGGCGCGGCGGGTGCTGCGCCCCACCCGCCCGCGCAACTGG
>DAOTUF010000601.1:0-3261 GCA_034437495.1 Chloroflexaceae bacterium
GGGGTGGGGGGGGGGTGGCTGGCAGCATCTCCCTCGTGCAGCGTCAGGAGGTACGCAACCAGCGCATCAATATCCCCTTCTGACAGCATCTCGCCGAAGTCCTCCCCCACGATGCCGAGCTTCACCCCCTCCTCAAACCCTTCGACAACAAACGCATCGTGAGCAACGATGGACTGACGCACATAGTCCTCCGCCGACAGGCCAGGCACCCGCGACCCGGCCCGGTCCGCCACCCCCGCCATATTCGGCCCGACCAGCACCCCCCGGTCGGCCTGAAGGTAGTGGCAGGTCGTGCATGGCCGAAAATTCGCATCCTCAACGGACGCAGCCCCGTGGAAGAGCGCCTGCCCCTGCTCGACCATCCGGGCCTCCCTCCCCACTGTCGCCCCCTCAGAGACCGTCAGCCGCATCGCCTCGCGGATGGGAATATGCACGACTTCGGCCTCACGGTCAACCCACCCGTAGGTATTGAGCCGGGCCGTGTCTGCTGCCGACACCTCCGCCTGTTCGGGAAAATCCGCGGGGAGGGGGTCGTCGGGAGGGAAAGGGAGATGCCCCACCAGCAAGACCCCGAGAGCCAGAGCAAGAAAGAGGTGGGTCACAAGGATGGTTCCCCGCACCAGCGCCGCACGCTCAGCATCGGCAGGTGTCGGGGGGGGGGAGGGAGCGGGAACCACGTCGGGGCTTTTGCCGAAGAGCAGCGACCACACCCCCTGGAGCAGGCGGGGTATCCCGCGCTCAAGCGCGAGCAGCAAAGCCCCGCCCCATCCCGGAACCTTCCTGAGAACGAGCCAGATGGTCTTCATCATCTTTGTGATATCAGAGGAACGAGAGGGGGAGCGGTCAGGGGAAACGGTTTCCCGCCCCCCCGACCTCTACGCCCCCCACGCTGAGGAGCACCCCTTGCCTGCCCCTACACAATCGGCCCGCCGCCCTCTTTCTGAATAACAATCACGCTCGGCCTGGGCGGAACCGTCCCATCCGGCCAGGTGCTCACCGGCTCGGCAAAGGTTCCCCCCTCGCCAGGATGCTGAATAGCAGCGAACAGCGAGGTATTGTCGGGCGTGAACAGCGGACCGCACGTTTCGCTCCCCGCCACACTGGAGAAGAACTGCCGCACGTGCCCGCGCTCCGGCCCTTCCACCGGCACCATATGGAGCGCATCATTGTAGCCTATCGTGCCTCCCTGCCCGTCCGTAGCAATCCACAGATTGCCGTGGTTGTCGAAGGTACAGTTGTCGGGGCAGGAAATCGGACTCACGTTGCTCTTGTCATACCCCGCGAAGTGCGTAGACTCATCCGACGGGTTGCCACACAGCAGAAAGATTTCCCACGTGAAGGTAGTGGCGGTCGGGTCATCCCCCGCTTCGGTCAACTCGATGACATGGCCAGTCTCGTTATTGGCGCGGGGGTTGGCCGCGTCCGTATCGCCTTCCTCGCGCCTGGTGTTGTTGGTCAGCAGGAGGTAGACCTTCTTATTGACCGGGTTGGTCTCCATATCCTCCGGGCGGTCCATCCAGCGCATCAGCCGCCAGGCGCGTCCGGATGACCACATCGCCCTGCGACTCGAACCCGTTCTCAGCCGTCAGCGGCCCCTCCCCGAACACCAGCGGCATCCACTCGCCGCTGCCATCATCATTGAAGCGGGCCACATAGAGCGTCCCCTCATCCAGCAAGCCCATGTTCGCCTCGCGGTTGGCCGCATCAAATGTCCCATCCGTGACGAACTTGTAGACATATTCAAACCGCTCGTCGTCGCCGCTGTAGACAACCACCCGGTTGTCCGGAGCCACCACAAACGTCACGGCCTCGTGGCGGAAGCGCCCCAGAGCCGTGCGCTTCTTCGGGGCCGACCCTTCCGTATAGGGGTCAATCTCCACCACCCACCCGAAGCGGTTCGGCTCGTTCGGCACCTGGGCCAGGTCGAACCGGCGGTAAAACTTCTCCCACTGATAGCCCGAAACCCCCGCCGGCAGGCCGTAGCGCTCGTGCATGGCCCGCACCGTCTCATCCGTCACCGCGTCCAGGTTGGCAAAATACTGGTGGAAATTTTCCTCCGCCGTGCAGTACGTCCCCCAGGGGGTCCAGCCGCCGGCGCAGTTGTTCAGGGTGCCGAACACGGTCATCGCTGAGAAGTCATCCGGTGTTTCCAGCAAGGGGTGCCCGGCGGCCGGGCCGGTTACTTCAATCGGGGTTGTGCCAGTGATACGCTGGTTATACGGGGAACCCTTGCGGTACATCCAGGTTCCATCCGCACGGCGCTGAATTTCCACAAAGGAGACACCGTGTGCAGCAAGCTGAATGTCTACCTGCTCCTGGGTCGGCCCCGCCTCCATGTCATAGTCCGTGAACATGAGTTCCGGGTTCGTGTACTCATGGTTGACGGCCAGGATGCCGTGGTCCGAAGCTTCGCTCCCCATCGGCAGCGGAAAGAAAGCCACCATATCGCAGTTGTACCCGAACTGCTTCGACTGGGCATCAGCCGTCTGCGCATCCACCGCAAAGTCCGGCGCGTCGGCAGTCAGTGGGTCGCCCCACCGCAGCAGCACCGCGGTGGTATAGCCCGCCGGGACCGCTACGGCATCCTCGGTTGTCGGTCGCGGCTCAATCGGCACGAAAGCCCCCCCCTGCCGTGGGTTCGGGCGTGCTGGTCGCGGCAGGCGGAGTGGTCGGAACCGGCGCACTGGTCGCCGCCGGGGGAGTGGTCGGAACCGGCGCACTGGTCGCCGCCGGGACCGGGGTGGCGGGAGGGGCCGTAGGAGGGGCCGCCTGCTCTTCCCCGCATGCAGCCAGGATGACCGGAAAAGCCACCGCCGACCCCTTCAGAAAGGCGCGTCGGCTCAACCGTCGCCGCAAGATGGTTTCGAACGTTTCACCCTGACCAGTCAGGGAATCCGCCGGTTCTGGATGTTGATCATGTCTGCTCATCGTGCTGTATCTCCTTCAAGTGAACCATTTTCTGGACATCGAAACATAACCCCTGGGCCATGGATGATGGATGCTCTGGTGCAACGGCTTCGGGGCCGCCTTGATCATGGATTATACGGATCAGATAGTTGAAAAATATGAAGAATTTGCGAACAAGGGGTTAAGAACAGGCGGAAGATTCGTAAAGAAAAGAAAGTCCGGAGAACGTGGTTTCCGCCCCCCCTGCAACGCACCCCGCTGAGTGTGATACAATACTCCCTGGTAGGGTCGGCCTCCGTGACGTTCATCGGGTGTACGCGTGGCCGGCAATACCAGAGCACGAAGAACAACAGA
>DAOTUF010000602.1:0-4020 GCA_034437495.1 Chloroflexaceae bacterium
GGGGCTGGCTCGCGTACCCCAGGGTATCGTGACCGGCTGAACGGAGCCTCGAAAGGCCAGGTCTGGTCATACCCGGCTTCCTCGCCGGAGCGTGCAAGCCGCCTGACTTTAGTCAGTGCGGGGTATGACGGTCGCTGGCTCTCCTTCTGCCTGCTGCTTCTTGCCCGTTCCTATTGTACCACCATCTGTCGTTTTTCGACCGGGGGATGCTTATGGAACCTATTCTTCTATTATACCACCCGGCGCTGCTGCCTGGCCTGCCCCCCTGTGCTACAATAGCCGCAGCACGGTGTTCTTGCAGGGGGGGGCCGAATCAGGGTTGAAGACACCCCATCATGGCAAATGTCAAGAAGGAGGCAGCATGGTCACGACCATCTCCCGGATGGTTGATTTCGAAAAGGTTGACCGGGACCTGAACTTTGTGATGCAGTGTTTCTGCGAGGTGCTCGAAGAACTGGGGGAACACGAGATTGCGCGGTATCTCCCCTGGCTTGACGGAGGGGAGGTGTCCATTCCTCCAACCATGTCCATAGAGCACATCGCCCAGGCCTATTCCATCGCGTTCCAACTGCTGAACATGGTGGAGGAAAACGCCAGCGCGCAAAACCGCCGCGCTATTGAGGCCACCATTGGCTTGACGGAGGAGTCGGGGCTGTGGGGGCAGAACTTGCAGCGCTTGAAAGAGCTTGGACTGACCGACCGCCAGATTGCCGAGACCCTGCCGCAGATACAGGTTGAACCCGTCCTGACGGCCCACCCGACCGAGGCCAAGCGAGCCACCGTGCTGGAGCACCATCGGGCGCTCTATCTTCTGCTGGTCAAGCGCGAAAACCAGATGTGGACTCCCCACGAACAGCAGCAGATACGCAACCAGGTCAAGACCATGCTGGAACTGCTCTGGCGCACCGGGGAAATCCTCCTGAAAAAGCCCGGCGTCGACTCCGAGGTCCGCAACGTCATCCACTACTTACGCAACGTCTTCCCCGAAGCCCTCTCCTGGATGGACCGGCGGCTGCGCGAAGCCTGGGCCGAAGCCGGGTTCGACCCGGAGTTGCTGCGCGAAGCCCACCACCTCCCGCGCCTCTCCATTGGCACCTGGGTGGGGGGCGACCGCGACGGACACCCCCTCGTCACCGCAGAGGTCACACGCCAGACCCTCCACACGCTGCGCCTGAACGCGCTGACGCTGCTGCACGACCGCCTGAGCGGGTTGGTTGTCCGCCTGAGCCTGTCCGGACGGCGACAACCCACCCCCACGCGCCTGCTCAGCCGCATTGCTGCGCTCGGGGAAATCCTGGGCGAAGAGGGGATGCAGGCCATCCGCCGGAACCCGGGCGAACCCTGGCGGCAGATGGTCAACCTGATGCTGGCGCGGTTGCCCGTGGAGGTAAGCGGCACCGAAACCGTGCATCTGCAAGAAGATCCCACCCGCTACCGCCTGGCATCCGAACTGGCCTCCGATATGCAACTGCTCTACGATTCGCTGGTGGAAGTGGGGTCCCGCCGCGTGGCCGACATGGACGTTCAGCCCGTGATTCGCGCGGTGCAGACCTTCGGGTTTCACCTGGCCGTGCTGGACATCCGCCAGAACAGCCGCGTACATGACCAGGCGCTTTCGCAGGGTATGCTGGCTGCTGGCCTGAAGGAGGGAGCCGATTTTCCCCACTGGGACGAAGCTCGCCGCCTGGAGTTTCTCAACTGCGAGCTTGCCACCCCGCGCCCCTTTACCCACCTGGAAGACCCGCTCGGCCCCGATGCCGAGGCGGTCATCTCGTGCTACCGCGTGCTGGTCGAACACCTGCGGACGTATGGGCCAGATGGCCTGGGAGCACTGATTATCAGTATGACCCGCAGCCTGTCGGACTTGCTGGTGGTCTACGTGCTGGCCCGCGAAGCCCGGCTCACCTTCACCACCACCGAGGGACTGGGGTGTCAGCTGCCGGTCGTCCCCCTCTTCGAAACCATCGAAGACCTGACGAACAGCCCCGCCATTCTGCGCGAGTTTCTGAACCACCCCGTGACCCGTCGCAGCCTGGAATACCAGCGCGAACGGGCCGGCGCTGCGCAACCCGTCCAGCAGGTGATGATTGGCTATAGCGACAGCAACAAAGATGGTGGTATCCTGGCCAGCCAGTGGAACCTCTACCAGGCGCAGGAACGGCTGATTGAGGTGGGGATGAACTGCGGGGTGCGGATACGGTTCTTCCACGGGCGCGGGGGGACCATCAGCCGCGGAGCGGGTCCGACCCACCGCTTTCTGCGAGCGCTGCCGCACACCTCGGTTGAAGGAGATTTGCGCCTGACGGAGCAGGGGGAGGTCATTGCCCAGAAATATGCCAACCTCATCAATGCCGTGTTCAACCTGGAACTGCTCACCGCGGGGACAACCGAAGTCACCCTGCGCCACCGCCATACGCCGAACGTCTGCCTGCCCATTGAGGCGGTGATAGACCGCCTCGCCGAACAGAGCCACCGGGCCTATCAAACCCTGCTCCACACCGAGGGATTTCTGCCCTTCTTCCGCCAGGCCACCCCCATCGACGTCATCGAGTCGAGCCGCATCGGGTCGCGCCCTGCGCGGCGGAGTGGGCAACAATCCCTGGATGACCTGCGGGCCATTCCGTGGGTCTTTAGCTGGAATCAGGCACGGTTTTACCTGTCGGGGTGGTATGGCGTTGGATGGGCGCTGGAAGAGCTGCAACGCAAAGACCCCGAGACATTCCGCACCATCTGCCAGTATGCGTTTGACTGGCCGCCGCTCCACTACATTATCAGCAACATCGCCACCAGTATCGCCACCGCCGACCGCGAGATGATGCAGGCGTATGCGGCCATGGTCGAAGCTGCTCCCATCCGCACGCGGGTGCTTGACCGCATCCTGGAAGAGTATGAACGCACGCTGCGGATGCTGGAAGTGCTCTATGATGGGCCGCTGGAAGAACGCCGTCCGCGCATACACAAGGCTCTGCGTATGCGCCAGGAGGGGTTGCACACGCTGCACCACCGCCAGATTGATTTGCTGCGGATATGGCGCTGTCTCAAGCAGGCAGGCGACGAGGACGACGCCGAGCCGGTGCTGCTCCAACTGCTTCTGACGGTCAATGCCATTGCCAGCGGGCTGCGAACGACCGGGTAGGGGAGCGGGAGGGGACAGGCCCGGGAAATCCTCCCCCTTCCCCCCTCCTCGGGTGGCGAGGCCCTCCCCGGCTCCCTTCATCTCTCCTCCCTCTCCCCCCTTCCTCGCCTCTGGCGCGGGAGGTTCATTCAGTTCGGGGTCAGGGCTGGAAAAAGGAACGGGCGGGAAGGGGGTGTTCCTCCGAAGCCGTCGTCTCATACCAGGTGAGGAGCGGAAACGCCTGGCACAGGCGCAACCGCTGCCGAACATAGGCCAGTTCGGGGGGGTGGCGCTGCGCAATAGCCGCCATCTCTTCATAGGCAGCGTCCCATTGCACAGCCGTTCGGGGAGTCAGCATCATGTGAATAAGCACATCCTCTGGGGAGAGGAACGACACCCGCGACCCGAGCAATTGCAGGCGACGGAGCCGGGCCGTCATCAGGGCATCCATCTTGAAGGGATGGAAAGACGTGCTGGTTCGAACCGTCAGGTCATCGTAGAGATTGATACCGCTCCACATGATACGCCGCCCATCAAACTGTCCTACTCGCTTTGCGTTCTGCATCACCTGCATCACGGCCCTGAGCGTGGCCGGGGAGACCAGAATATCGATGGTTTTAATGGGCAGACGGCTTCCGTACAGGTGGGATGCGGCATTTCCATAGATGCCCCAGGTTATCGCGTGTTCATCAAAGAGGCGCTGGATAACGCCAAGATTACCGGCAATCAGAGACATAGGTGTTGGTTCCCTTTCTTGAGACCAGAGACCAGAGGATAAACGAGAGCTTGAACGTTGTGACGGGCTGTGACAGGTGGGGGTCACCCCCGGGCCCGGACCGGCTGCCCCTCCCCGCCTGCTCCTTCCCACTGAAACAGCGGCATCACCCACCAGCTTTTCTGAAGTT
>DAOTUF010000603.1:0-2895 GCA_034437495.1 Chloroflexaceae bacterium
GTGTTCATCAGCTCGCTGCGCACCGAAGAGGCCATCAACAACAGCGGGTGGTGGGTCGCGCTGCTGCACCCCTTCAACCTGACCCAATGGACCCTGGAAAACTACGAGAACGTTCTGACCGCCAACGGAATGGGCAACGCCTTCATCAACAGCTTGATTGTCTCGGTGCCGTCGGTGGTCATCCCCATCACCATGGCAGCCTTTGCCGCCTACGCCTTCGCCTGGCTCTCGTTTCCGGGGCGCAGGTTCCTCTTTGCTATGGTGGTCGGCCTGATGGTCGTACCCTACCATGTCGCGTTTATCCCGATGCTGCGGCTCTACACGGCCTCCGACCTGAACGGGACGTTTCTGGGTATCTGGCTGGCACACACGGCGTTCGGGATGCCCCTGGCCATCTACCTGCTCTACGGGTACATCTCGGGGATTCCCGGTGAGGTGATGGAATCCGCCGTAATTGACGGAGCCTCGCCATTTACGGCGTTCACCCGCCTGGTCCTGCCCCTCTCCGTACCGGCCATTGCGTCGTTCGCCATCTTCCAGTTTTTGTGGGTGTGGAACGACCTGATTGTCGCGCTGGTCTTTCTGGGAACTGGGCAGGAGGTTGAGGTGATGACGGCCCGCCTCAAAGAACTGGTCGGGTCACGCGGGCAGGACTGGGAGGTGCTCACCGCGGGGGCCTTTGTGACGATGATTGTGCCGCTGATTATCTTTTTCTCGCTCCAGCGCTACTTTGTCCGGGGAATGATGGCCGGTTCGGTCAAGGGATAAAGCATTTTCAAGATTGAGGGGGATACCCAGTGAGACTATGAATACGTACAATCAGAATGGGTGGCGCTTTGTCGGGACGACCGGGACGTTTACGCTTCAGCATCCGCAGGCGACAAGCTATCTGTATTTCCCGCTGTGCAATGAGGCAGGGATGCTCTCGTCCATCACGCCGCTGCTGCACGGCGATATCAAGACCGGCCAGCACACCTTTGTGACGCCTCCGGTCTCGGTCGGGGATTTGCCGCATCATCGGTCGGCACGGAATTTCTGGGTCTTTGTGGAGGGGAGGGGGGCATGGTCGGTAGCGGGGACATCTGCCCCCCAGATTGCCCGCCATTTCCAGTCCGTTGCCCCGGAGCGCCACAGCAACCATGAGACCATCGACCGGGTGATGCTGGAAGCGGGGTTGCTCTGGCACCGCGTGCGCCGCGAAAACCAGGCACTTGGCCTGCGAGCCGATGTCACCAACTTCGTACCAACCAGCGACGATCTGGTCGAACTGATGCGGGTGGACCTGACCAACATCGGCAGTCGGGACCTCTCGCTCACGCCCACCGCCGCTATTACGCTCTACGGGCGGTCGGCCAGCACCGTGCGCGAGTACCGCCACATGACCTCACTGTTCCACCAGATCCATACCCACCCCTTCGGGGTGCTGGTTCGTCCCACCCTCCTGTTCGATACGCAGGGCTACCAGGTCAACCAGGTGACGTATGGCATTCTGGGGACGGAGGCCGATGGGATGCCGCCAGTCGGGTTTTTCCCTACCCTTGAAGGGTTCGTCGGGGAAGGTGGCTGCCTGGAATGGCCTGCTATGGCCGTGCTCCCCCCTGACACCACCTCTTCCCACCTGACGATGGCGGGGGAAGTGCTCGAAGGGGAGGAGGCCATGGGAGCACTGCGCTTTCAGAAGGCCCATATCCCCCCGGGCAAGACCATCTCCTATATCGTGCTGATAACCCTGTTTCGCAGGAGTGGCGACGCGAACCGGCTGGTCAAAGTCTACGGCAGTACCAACCACTTTGATACGTGGCTCCTGCGCAACCAGGCCCACTGGCAGACGCGGCTCGATACGGTGAGTTTCCCGACCTTCCCCCAGGAGCAGGCAACGTGGACGAAGTGGGTGCAGGTTCAGCCCATCCTGCGCCAGTATTATGGCACATCCTTCCTGCCCTACCACGACTACGGGCGGGGGGGGCATGGCTGGCGCGAGGTGTGGCAGGACAGCCTGGCGCTGCTGCTGACCGACCCGGACTATGGGGCAGACCGTCTGGCCGCGTATTATGCGGGCATCCGGATAGATGGCAGCAATGCCACGCTGGTCGGGAGCAAACCGGGGGAGTTCTGGACGGACGCTCGGGAGCGCTCGCCGGTCCGGGTGGACCACGGAGCCTGGCCCTTTCTGGCAACCCGGCTCTACATTGACCAGAGTGGCGACCTGGCCTTTTTGCTACGAGAGCAACCCTACCGCAAAGACGGCTTCTGCCGCTGCGCCGCCCGCGTGGACCCGGCCTGGCAGGAGTCCCGGGGGACCTGTATGCGGGATGCCCGTGGAACGGTCTACCTCGGCACTATCCTGGAACACCTGCTCGTCCAGCACCTCACGGCGTTTTTCGATGTCGGGCCGCACCACCATATCCGTCTGGTCCCCCCCGAACGGAGTGATGGTCTGGAGAGGGACGCCGAGCCGGGCGAGATCGTGAGTTGCACCGCGTTCTATGCCAGCAACCTGCTCCAGTTGAGCCGCCTGGTGCTCCACCTGGATAAGTCGGGCACAACCGAGGTTGACCTGGCTTCCGAACTGATGCCTCTGCTCGATACCCGGGGCGACCCGGTGTCCTACGATTCGGCGTCGGACAAGCAGCAGCGGCTCGCGCACTATCTCACCCTGACCGAGACCACCGTCTCAGGCAGCAAAACCCGGGTGTCCCTGCAAGAGTTGGCGCAGGATTTGATGTCCAAAGCCCGCTGGCTCTACCGCCACATCCGGGAGCATGAGTGGGTTTCGAGCCGCGATGGGTTTGGCTGGTTCAATGGCTCCTATGATAGCCAGGGGCAGCAGGTGGAGGGCGATTTTCCCAATGGCGTGCGGATAACGCTGGCGGGGCAGGTCTTTCCGCTGATGGG
>DAOTUF010000604.1:0-7365 GCA_034437495.1 Chloroflexaceae bacterium
CCATCCACGATGGTGAGGTTGCGGACGGTCAGGCTGCGCTCATACTCCACGTAGAACACCCGCGTGGTTCCCCCGCCGCTCAGGGTAATGCGCCCTCCCTGCGCTGGCCCACCGCCATCAATGGTCACATCGTCGGTGATTTCGATATCGTCGCTGATAAAAATGGTATGGTGCGCTTCCCCACAGTTGAAGGTCACACTGCCGCCATCAATCACCGCGTCGCGGAGAGCCTGTTCGGTACAGCTTTCGGGCGTGCCGTCTCCCACGACTCCCGCCGCGTGCCCTGGCTCCACCAGGAGAAACGCCAGCAAGAGCAAGCCGAGGATGAGCGCCGCGTAGGACCGTTTGAAGGGTCGCATATCCATGCTCCTTACCTTTTTTCCAATCCTTCAGTATCGGGTACAATACGATACCATGAGATCCATGATACCATTGAGAATGACCATACATTCACCAGGAGTAAGCGACTTATGACGACCTGGCTCCCGCTATGGGACAAAGACCTGGATGCCAGACTGGAACAACTCAGTGACAACCCTCTCTTCGCCTCGCTGCTGATGCTCAGCCCCCCCGATGCCTTCGAATACATGGGGCTTGGCGTAGTCGGCGCGTTGTTTGAAAACCTGCGGCCTGCCGCGCCAGAGCAGACCCAACAGGTCCGCCGCATTGTGAAGGCGCTCGAAGCAGGGCACACCTCGCTGGATGGGGCGCAGGTGGTACAATCTGGCGAGCAACCCGCCGCCGTGCTGCGGCTCATACCGGGGAGCCTCCCGGTCAGGCACAGCCCGCTCTCCAAGCCCTTCGTTTCCAGCCCGCCGTCCTCGTCCCCGGAAACCACAACGTTCACGTCGGATATCACGCTGACCGTGTCGGAATCGACGCTTCAGTTCTTCGTCACGCGGTACGTCCAGACCAACTTTCAGGAAGCATTTTCCATGATGACGAAGAAAGGTCTGGAGGTGCGCCTCAAGGTCGAGGAGGTTTCGCTTGAACTGGTGCCGCACCGGGTGCATCTCGTGGCGCGGTTGCAGGGGGACTTTGCGCTGAAGGTGCGAGGCTTCAAGCTGGCAAACTGGCACGCCCCGATTGAGGTGGACATGCTGACCGGTTTTTCCCTGAACGACGCCGGGCAGCTCTGTGCAGACATCGGCAAGGGGGAAATCCGGGTGCTGCAAGCGCCGCTCCCCTTTGACCTGGCGAATACGCTGGTGCAGAAAATCGTGCGGGCCGCGCCCGCCATCCCGCTGCTGAACATTTCGACCATCGTTCCCGATACGCAGGGCTACCTTGATGGGGAGGTCATCCTGATGCTTTCGGAGGTCCGCGTGGACGATGGCACAGTCAGGCTGGATTTCCGCGTGTTTCACGGGACGCAGGGGGTGGTGGTGGGAGAGCCGTAAAACCACCATACCCTGGCTCCTCAATTGGCGTCACCGAGCTTCACCGCCACAAAGAGCCGCATACGCCCGAGCACCCACGCCAGCGCCAGCAGCGTCACCAGCAGCGCCACCCCGAACACCGCGTAGATAAGCGTCACTTCGTCCCAGGCAATCAGCGGCGGGAAGGGAGGCGTACCGGGGTGCGGCCCCACCCCCGCCTGGTAGAGCGGGATAACCAACCGCGCCGCCAGCAACCCGATACCGGTGCCGGCTGCCAGCCCCGCTCCCACAAGCAATACCTGTTCGGTGATGAGCGCCACGCCCACCTGCACCGCCGACATCCCGAGCGCCCGCAGCACGCCCATCTCAATGGCTCGCTTGCGGGCCGTGATGAGCGCGGCCAGCAGGAAGCCGAGCAGCGTGAGCACCCCCGCCGCGATGAACCCGACCGAGAGCAGGCCAAAGAGTCCCTGCCGCTGCGGGTGCATCTGCGCGTCGCGGATCAGCGTGGCGGTGTCGCGGGCGTCAATGACGGCGATACCCAGTTCGCGCACGCCCTGCACCAGCGTTTCAACTTCGGCGTCGGCGTCCCGCGCAATCCACACATCGTAGGGGTATTGCCCGCCCATCTGGTCAAAAAGGTAGTTCAGGTTGGCAACCAGGATTGCGCCATCCTGGGGGTAGTAGCCCGGCCAGAGGTCAACCGCGGCCAGAATGATGAACTTCACCTGCTTGCGGTCGCCGTAGAGTTCGAGCGTGGCGGGCAGCGGGTCGCCCACCTTCAGCCCCTTTGACAGCACCTCCTTGCTCACGATGACCCCCTCTGGCGAACGGGCAAGCTGGTTCATCAGCGCCCCGAGCGACTGCCCCCCGGCCCACTGGCGGTCAAAGCGGTTGAGCACCGCGGGAAAATCAAGCCGGTCGATGCCTATCAACTGGGTGTCCTGGGTAATGCCGCCAAGCTGAATGGTGGCGCGATATTCGCCCACGCGGGTCGCGGCAGTGATGTCGGGCACCTCCAGATGGTCGGTCACGGGGACGAAGAGGAACCGCGCCTCTTCTTCGATGTTCTTGCGCTCCGGAGCCTCCCCCTCCTGCCCGCTCTGCTGCTCGGTAGACTGGCCGGTCTCTATCAGACGCGTTTCAGCTCCCACCTGGTACCTGATGGACTCGCGCAGCGCTCCATCCAGGGTGGCCGCCATAGACGCGCTGAATGCGGCCAGGCTGAGCGTCAGGATAAGCAGCAGCAGGGGGCCGCGGTAGGAACCGGGCTGCCGCGCCAGCGATTGCAGCGCCACCAGGGGGGCCGTCCACGACGGAACTTTTGCAAGACGGGCCAGGGCTTCGAGCAGCAGCGGAATGAACCGCACCGCCAGCAAGCCCAGAGCAAAGCAGAGAAACACCGGGATGAGCGAGGGGAGCGGGTTGCTCAGGGGGTCGGTTCCCGCGGCAGTGGCCGGGTCGTCGCTGCGGCTCAACTGGTAGATGCCATAGGCCGGTGGTATGAGCAGCAGGAAGTCCAGGTAGAAGCGCTGCCAGAACGGTGGGCGCAGGGTTCGGGCGGCGGCTCGCTGCTCGTCTGCCAGCGTGCGACGGGAAGCCGCCAGCGACGGAAGCAGCGCGGCTGCAATGGTCAGCAGCACCGCCACCGCCCCGAACAGCAGGCTGTGCTGCGTCAGGGTCGCGTCCAGCACGTCCATGTCGCTGGCCAGGTGCAGGAACGACTCGGTCTGGCCCATCAGGGTGGCGAAGAACAGCCCGATGGACGGCCCAATGCCCAGGGCGATGGCTCCTAGAATGAGCCACTCGGTGATGGAGATGCCCAGAATGTAGGAATCGCGCACCCCGCGGGTCTTGAGCAGGGCAATCTCCCCTCGCTGGCGGTTGACCAGCATCGAGGCCACCAGCGTGGCGAAGTAGAAGACCAACCCGAAGACCGGCACGCTCAGCATGGCAAGCTGCCGGGTCAGGTCGGCGGCTCCCTGACGGTAGCTCGTCAGGGCGTCGGCGGGGCTTTGTTCGAGCTTGAGACCCTGCACCACCCCCGCAATCCGTGCCCGCACGCCTTCTATCCGCGAGAGCAGCGGCGACGCCTCGGAGACGGTCAGGTCTTTGCCGCTCAGCCGGGCAAACCAGAGCACCTGCCCCACCTCTCTCTTGAGCGCACCCGCCAGCGGCCCGGTGAAGGTGGCTTCGGGCACCAGCAGCACTTCGCTGAACGCCTCTGGCTGGAAGAACCAGGCCGGGTCCTGGGCATTGACAGGCTCCCACAGGGCAGCTACCTTGATGGGGATGGAAACGACACTCCCGTCCGTTTCCCGCACGAGGGTAAATTCATTGCCCACGTTGATGCCCACCGTATCAGCCATCTGGCGCATGATCATGACTTCGACCGGCTGGTCGAGGCTGGTGGCCGGCTGCGGCGGTGTGCCATCAAACAGGCGTATCTGCTGCTCCAGCCCCGTGACGAAGCCCAGGGAGACATTTTGCAAGAACTGCCGTCCCCCGCTCCCCCCGCTTTCCCCACTTCCCGCGCTTGAAGCGGGCAGAAAAAGCTGCATCTGGTCGGTGCGGGCATGGCGTCCAAGCCCCTCCAGCGGCAGTCCCAGGTAGTCCAGTCCCGGCCCGGTGAGGTAGCGGTCGGCTGGCTGCACCCGCTCCCAGTCCAGCGGCTCGTTCCACGCCCCGACGTAGCGGAAGAGCAGCGCAAAGGCCGAACGACCGCTGCGGGCTTCTTTCTGGACAATCTCCTGTTTGAGCAGCCGCAAACTGGCGCTCTCGGCATAGACGGGGATGCTCACGGAGAGGGCGACGGAGGCAACCAGGGCTATCAGGGCACACAGCGCCAACCCCAGGTTGGCCATAAGCCGCTTGAGCGCGGTGAGGACGACCGCGACCAGCGCCAGGGGAGGGCCAGCCACCAGCGCCAGCGGAGCGCGGAGCACGGCTACTCCCCCCCGCCGGGGTGGTTTTTGCTCAAGCGTCAGGTCTTCGCTTACCATCGTCTTCGGGTCTCTCCTGGTCTTCTGGTCATATGGCTCACTGCCCGACCACCACATCCCCGGCTTCCACCCCTTCGATGATTTCAACGACATCGGGGGTTTCAATGCCGGTCTTGACCGTCACGCGGCGCTCGCGGTCGCCCTCGCGCACAATCACGAAGGTGCGTCCCTCGAAGGAGCGAATGGCGTCGGGCGGCAGCAGCAGCACCTCTTCCTTGCGTTCCAGGACAATGCGTATCTTGGCCACGGCCCCGGCCTGTAGCTCCTGACCTTTCGTATCCTGTATCTCGAAGAGGGTGCGCCGGTCCTCCTCCTGCACCACCCCGCTCCCCCCCGACCCGTAGGGGGCCGGGAGCCGCCGAATCACCGCGGGCATGAGGACATCGGGCCGCGAGAGCAGGCTGATTTCGGCGGGCTGCCCCTCGGCAAGCTGGCGCATCTGCTCCCCGCTCAGTTCGGCGCTGACCTCCAGATGAGACGGGTCGGCAATCTCAATCACCGGGTCGAATTCTTCCACCTGGTCGCCCTCGCGGATGTCAATCACCATCACCTGCCCGTCCTGGGGCGCAATAATCTGCCCATTCTCGACCTCGCGGCGGGCCTTCTCCAGGTCGCGCTCGGCCTTCTCAACCGCCTTCAGTTCGGTGTTGAAGGTCTGGTCACGCGCCTCCTGCACCTCCAGTTCGGCGTCTTCAATGGCCACCTGCTCGTCCAGAAAGGTGCGGTCGTGGGCCTCTTCCAGGGCTTCTTGCTCTTCTTCGACCACGCGCCGCTGGTCAATGATCTCCTGGCTGTCGCCTGCCTGCACCTCTTCAAGTTCGCGCTGTGCTTCTTCGACCTTCTCTTCGGCCTGCTGGTTCTGGTAGACCTCCTCCTCACGGGCCAGTTCAATATCCCGTTCGCGCAGCTCAATCTGCCGTTCGGCCTCGGCCAGCGCTTCTTCCGCCTCGCGGAACGTACGCCGGTACTCCTCTTTCTCCTCGTCGGTGAGCTTTGCGTGGACCCGGCGGGTCTCCCCGGTCTCCGGGTCAACCTGCTCGGTCTCCTCGGGGTGGGTGCCGTGCTCTTCGACCCAGGCTTTGTCCCAGTAGGCATCGCTGTATTCTTCCTGCCGCTCTACCAGGGCTTCGGTGGCTTCAATCAGGGCGTGTTCGGCCTGGGTCTTCTTCAGCGAATAGTCATCCTGCGTGGTTTTAGCCTCTCGCTGCGCCTCTTCAAGGGCTTCCTGCTTCTCATCGAGTATGGCGTCGGCCCCGCCGGGCAGCAGGCGGGTCAGGTCTTCCTGCGCATCCTGCACATCCTGTTCGGCCTGCTGCACGGCTTCGGTTTTGTCCTCCTGCGCTTCCCGGAGCTTGCGCTGCGCCTGGGACAGGCTCTTGATGGCCCGCTGGATCTCCTTTTCTTTGTCGGCGCGGGCCGTTTCGAGGTCGCGCCGCGCCTGAATGAGCATATCTTCCGCGTCGGCAAGCTCTTCCAGTTCATCATCCTGGAACAACTGCGCCAGGACATCGCCCGTCTGCACCGGGTCGTCGCGCTGCACGTTGACCAGTTCCACGCGACCACTCCGCCGGAACGAAAGCTGCACGAGGTCAACCGGGGTGACGCGACCGTTCGGCTCAATGGTGCGTTCAATCGCGCCCCGTTCAACCTCGTAGGTCGGGCGTTCCAGGGCCGGAGCGGGAGGCAGAGGGGTGGGGGTAGGCGGAATATCTTCCTCCCCCACCGCCTCCGAGGGGGTGCAGGCGGCAGGCCCCGCCAGCAGCACCACCAGCACCCCCACCAGAAGAAACCACGGTAATCGTCTCCGTTGCATCATCAATCCTCGCTGCTGCTACTTTCTATGTGTTCAAAAGTACTCGAAAGTACGCCTTGCTCACCTTTGAAATTCCTGCTTCGTCCTGCACCGCCCGCTCAGGCGCGGGGCTTACACGCAGTCCACAGGCGTGTTTTGCGTCCCGACGTAGCCACTGCCGGGGACGGCTGGTTCTCATCAGGCACCAGCAAGCCGTAGTCCTTCATCTCGGATGTTCCGTGCTGCGTTCAGGTCACGGTCCAACGTGGCTCCACAATCAGGGCAAACCCAGGTGCGATGAGCCAATGTCAGGTCATGATTGACCGCCCCGCACGCGTTGCACGTCTTGCTGGATGGGTAGAACGAACCAACCCTGACCACCTGCTGCGCCTTGTATCCAAGCTGCCGCACCATCTCGCTGAACGCGGCATCCGCAATCGCACGGGCTAGTTTCCGGTTTTTCAGCATCCCCACCACGTTCAGCGTTTCCAGGGCAATGATGCTGGCCTTTGCTGCCAGTCGCGTGGTCAACTTGTGCGTGGCGTCCGCTCGCAGGTTGGCGATGCGCAGGTGCAGCCGTGCCAGTTTCCGCTTCGCTTTATACCAATTCTTGCTACCCTTTTTCTTGCGGGCCAGCCAGCGGCTCAGACGGCGGAGTTTCTTCTGGGCCGCAGTGAGATGTTTTTGGTTTTCAAACACCTCGCCGTCGCTGTCTATTGCCAATGACTTGATACCTACGTCTACCCCAAGCACTCGCTCTGGGGCTGTGCACTCTGGGGCAGGCAGTTCCACGTGAATACTCACAAACCAGTAGCCCGCCCGCTCACTGACGCGGGCACTCATCATCTTGCCCGCAAAGCGCAGCGGCTCGGTCATATTCACCCACCCAAGTTTGGGTATCTTGATCCCGTGCCCATCAACCGTGAACTTGTCGTTTGCCAGGTAGAATGAGCCGTAGCCGCGCTTGCGCGACTTGAACTTCGGGAAGCCGACCCGTTTGCCGTCCTTGCGCTGCTTGCCCTGCTTGCGCTTGTTGAGGTCGTTGAAGAAGTTCGCCAGCGCTTGTCTCAAGTCTGCGAATACCTGCTCGGTGGCACACTTCGTGGTGTCCATCACGAACGGGAACTGTTCTCGCTTGATGCGGTTAAACTCGGTTTTCAGGTCGCCGACGAGCGGGAGGTTGGTCTGGGCT
>DAOTUF010000605.1:0-3082 GCA_034437495.1 Chloroflexaceae bacterium
GAAAACCAGCAAACCCACTCGCCTTGCGGCGGTCACGTGAGCCTCGACCATGTTCAACCGGCTTGTCATGCTGGCAGCACGGGCCATTCCGCGTTGGCCTGGTTAACCACCAGCGATAGGGACTGGAGCTGGCTCGCGCACCCCAGGGTATCGTGACCGGCTGAACGGAGCCTCGAAAGGCCAGGTCTGGTCATACCCGGCTTCCGCGCCGGAGCGTGCAAGCCGCCTGACTTCAGCCAGTGCGGTGTATGACCGTGGGCGTCTCATCGTGTTGACTGAGACGGTAGTCGGTCCTGGTTCCTCTGCTCCCCCTCATCGAACCCCAGGGACTCGGCCACAATGTAGAGCGGACGATGCTTCACCTCGTTGTAGATGCGCCCCAGGTACTCCCCGATAATGCCAAGAAAGATGAGCTGCACCCCCCCCATAAAGAGCACGCTGACCAGGGTCGTGGCCTGCCCCTTGAACGCTTCTATTCCGCTCAGGCGCAGGATCATGGCGACCAGGATGAACAGCACACTCAGCCCCGCCACGGTAAAGCCCATATAGGTCGCTAGCTGAAGGGGCAGGTAGGAAAAGCTGGTGATGCCATCGAACGCAAAGCGCAACATCTTGCGAAAGGGGTATTTCGTGGTGCCGGCGGTGCGGGCCTCGCGCTTGTAGAGCACCCCCGTCTGCCTGAACCCGACCCACACCGACAGGCCGCGCATAAAGCGGTGATATTCGCGTATCTGGACCATCGTGTCCACCACGCGGCGGTCCATCAGGCGAAAATCCCCCGTATCCAGCGGCAGGTTGATACTGGTGATTTTCGCAATCAGGCGATAAAACAGGCTGGCCGTCGCCTTCTTGAACCAGGTTTCGCCCGCACGTTCGGAGCGCACGGCATAGACCACCTGGTACCCCTCCCGCCAGCGGTCAATCATCTGCGGAATGACCTCGGGCGGGTCCTGCAAGTCAGAATCAATGATGACCACCGCCTGCCCGCGGGCGTGGTCAATGCCGGCGGTAATGGCAAGCTGGTGCCCAAAATTGCGCGAAAAGTTGATGACCTTGACCCGCGTGTCCTGCTCGTGAAGCTGGCGCATTATCTCCGGCGAGGTATCGTGGCACCCATCATTGATGAGAATCAATTCAAAGGGTTCCCCTAACCCTCCCATCACCGCTACCACGCGCTCATAGAACGCGGGCAAAATCTGTTCTTCGTTGTAGACGGGCGCAACAATAGAAAAGGTCGGGCTACTCGTTGTGTTCATAGTGAATGTACCGGGATGGTCGAATGCTGGCCGGTCCTGAGAGACCTGAAAGAATCATACGCATACCCGCTCCTATTCTATCAGATCTGGCGGAAACCGCCTCTATCTTTCCAGGGTCGTTTTGCACCCACTGGTATCAGCACGGTGGGCAGCGGCGCGGTTGGCAATGCGGGCAGCCATCGCCCCGGCCCCAATGCCATTGTCAATATTGACGACCGCCAGACCGGGGGCACAGCTCTGAAGCATACTCATCAGGGCGGCAACCCCGTGCCCCCCCAACCCGTAGCCCACGGAGGTGGGCAGGCCAATGACCGGCACCTCGACCAACCCGGCCACGACGGAGGGAAGCGCCCCATCCATACCCGCCGCGACAATGAGCACGTCCACCGTCTGGTGGCGGGTCATCTGCGTCAGAGGGGCTTGCAGACGGTGCAACCCCGCCACCCCCACGTCGCAGGCCATCTGGACCTCGCACCCCAGTTCGCGGCAGAGCACGACCGCTTCTTCGGCAACGGGAATATCCGAGGTACCGGCGGTCAACACGCCCACCTGCCCGCCGGTCGGAGGGGGCCGGTGGGTCCGGTCGCGACGCACGACCACCGTCGTCGCGGTCGCGGTTGCGACCTCGGCATCAAGCTGGCCGGGGAAGCGCTCCTCGAGAGCAGCCAGCAGGTCGGGCGAGACCCGGCTGAGGATGACGCGGCCCTCCCGCTCCACCACCGCGGCAGCAATGGCAAGGTTCTGGGCAATGCTCTTGCGGTCGGACAGGATGACTTCCGGGACGCCGGTGCGGGCTGCGCGGTCGTGGTCGGGCCGCGCGATGTCGCTCAGGGTGTGCAGGGTGTCAAAATCCAGGTGGCTCATAATCCCCGGTTGTTCCCATCACCTGATTATTACCATCCATAGGTATTCCAGTCGGTCACGGGCATCAGACCGCCCGCACATCTGGCCCGTGGTCACTCGCGCTCCGATAGAAGCGCACCTGGGCTTTCTCCATGGTTGCCAACCCTTCGGTGATGGCGCTGTCCACCGCGGCCAGGAAGTGCTCCAGCTTTTCGCGGGTGTCCACCATTTCAATCACGACGGGCAGGTCTTCCGAGAGGCGATTGATCTTGAAGGTGTGGATACGGCTGCTGGCCCCAAACCCCATCAGACCGCGCAGCACGGTAGCCCCTGCCAGACCGTGGGCGCGAGCCTGAAGCACCAGCCACTCGTACAGGGGTCTGCCTTCGTGTCGGTCGCGTTCGCCAATGAAGATACGGAGCAAACAGCCTTCTTGTGGGAGTCCCATCGGCATTACCTCCAGATTGCGTAAGCGAGCGAATAGCCAAGCCAGACCGCCGTCAGGCCAGCAACAATGCTCGCTCCAATATTGAGCAGGGCCAGGTTGGTTTGTCCGTCCCGCAGGAGGGCCATGGTTTCGTTGCCAAAGGTTGAGAAGGTGGTAAACCCCCCTAGCGCGCCGGTGATGAGCAGGACGCGGACTTCTGCCGTCAACACCCCGCGCATTTCGACCAGTTCAGCAAGAAACCCGATAGCGAAGCAGCCAATAACATTGACCGCGAAGGTGCCATAGGGAACGTCAATGCTTCCCGATAGCTCCTGGATATATCCACTGACCAGGTAGCGCAGCACCGACCCGACAAACCCCCCGGTCCCGACCCAGAGTATCTTGTCCACCAGCTATGTCCTTATCTCTGCTACTTTCTTTGTGTTCAAATGTACTCGAAAGTACGCTTTGTCCATTTCCAAAATTCCTGCTTCCACCTGCATCGCCTTCTCACTTGAAGGGCTTACACGCAGTCCACAGGCGTCTTTTACGTCCC
>DAOTUF010000606.1:0-11021 GCA_034437495.1 Chloroflexaceae bacterium
CGTAAAACGCGCCTGTGGACTGCGTGTAAGACGTTCGCTCAAGAACGCTGTGCAGGATGAAGCAGGAATTTCAGAAGTGTATATAGCGTACTTTTGAGTACATTTGAACACCTAGAAAGTAGCAGAAACGCATTGAGGAAGCAAGATACCAGCATGCTCCAGGAAAAGGTCCAGGAGCATTTGCGGTGCGAGTATCTCGACATCAACCGTGCCGGGATGAGCGTACCCGAAACCATTGTCAAGCGGGATGGACGGGTCGTCCCGTTCGATATCCATCGGATTGAGCGGGCTATGTCGCGCTGCTTTGCCAACCTGGGGAGGTCCTCCCGGGTGGAGATACCGGAGCTTGCCCGCCGAGTGGTGAACATCATTGCCGCCAAAGCCAACGGCACCCTGCCCACGGTGGAGGGAGTCCAGGACATCGTGGAGATGGTGTTGCAGGCCGCCGGGGAGTTCGATGCGGCCAAGCACTACATCCTCTACCGCGCCGAGCACGCCCGCAAGCGTGAGGAGCGCCCCATCCCCGAAGAGGTGCGGCAGTCCTTTGCCGAGTCCTCCCCCTACTTCCCCACCCCCCTCCAGAAGTTCCAGTTTTTCGACAAATACTCCCGCTTCAACTACGACCTGGGCCGGCGGGAGACCTGGATGGAGACGATTACCCGTTCCACGGATTTCCTCCGTGAGCTTTCGGGGAACGCCCTGCCCCCCGAGACCTACGAGCGCATCTTCCGGGCCATGCTCGATATGCGGGTGATGCCCTCGATGCGGCTGCTGGCGATGGCAGGCGCGGCGGCGCGGCGAAACAACGTGTCTATCTACAATTGCTCCTATCAACCGGTCGAAAGCATCGACTCCTTTGTCGAGGCACTCATCATCTCCATGAGCGGGTGTGGGGTGGGGTTCTCGGTCGAGAGCCGCTATGTCGAGAACTTTCCCCGGGTCAAACGGCAGCGGGGAGAAAAGCCCGACACCTTTGTGGTGGGAGATTCTGCCGAGGGGTGGGCCGAGGCGCTGCGGCTCGGCCTTGAACGGTGGTTCGAGGGGGGAGACCTCCGCTTCGACCTCTCGCAGCTTCGTCCAGCCGGCTCCCCTCTCCGCACTAAGGGCGGGCGAGCCTCCGGCCCGGAGCCGCTGCGGGTGATGCTCAAGTTCCTGCGGTCGCGCATTCTGTCGCGCCAGGGCAGCTTTTTGCGACCGATTGACGCGCACGATATGATGTGCGCGGTGGGGAATGCCGCGGTGAGCGGGGGGGTGCGCAGGACCGCAATGATTTCCCTCTTCGACTACGACGACATTGAGATGCGGCAGTGCAAAAACGGCGACTTCGAGCGCGACAATAGCCAGCGCTGGAACGCCAACAACTCCGCGGTCTGGCCGGAGGGGGGGCTGACGCAGCTTGAGTTTATTCAAAAGTTTATGGAGATGGTGGAGTCCGGGCGGGGAGAGCCGGGCATCTTCAACCGCGAGGCGGCGCTGGCGATGCGCCCGGCGCGGCGGGCCGCGGCGGAGTTTGGGACGAATCCGTGTATTACAGGGGATACCTGGATCATGACCGAACAGGGACCGCAACAGGCAATGCACCTGATTGGTAAGCAGCATATCACGATTGTCGATGGACAACCGTATCAGACAACCGCCCAGGGGTTCTGGGAAACGGGCATCAAGCCCGTGTTGCGACTAACCACGCAAGAGGGGCACACATTGCGCCTGACGGCCAACCACAAAGTGCTGACAGCACACGCTATCTCGCGCAAGATAGAGAAAACCGAGTGGGTCGAAGCTGGTTCGCTCAAGCCAGGTGATAAGATAAAGCTGCATAATCACCGCGAACTCCAGTGGCAAGGCGAAGGAACCTTTCACGAAGGCTGGTTGCTTGGCTTGCTTCTCGGTGATGGCACATTCGATCACAAAACGGCAAAACTCACCTTCTGGGGAGAGAACCGGGCAGAGATAGCGGAGCGTGCCGTTACCGTTATTCGGGACTGCTTGCATGCTCGTGCAGACATGGCCGGGTATGATCAGCAGGAATACAACCGCACTATCGTCCAATCATCAGCCCTACGAGATTTAGCCGCCGACTATGGTATCTACCGTAGGATGAAAACCATCACACCTTTTGTTGAGCAAACATCTCGTGATTTTCACCGGGGCTTCTTGCGCGGCATCTTCGATGCGGATGGCTCAGTGATTGGGAGGCAGAAAACGGGCGTCAGCGTGCGGCTTGCACAATCCGACCTGGATACGCTCCAGGCAACACAGCGCATGCTGCTGCGGCTTGGCATTGTCTCGACGATATACACATACCGGCGGCCTGCCGGTACACGTCTGCTGCCGGATGGTCACGGCGGCTATCAAGAATATGTCTGCCGCGCCAACCACGAACTTGTCATTGCCAATGATAATCTGCAAATCTTCCAGGACATGATACATTTCTCCGACCCGCAAAAAAAGGATCGGTTGAACGCGAGAATAGCAGGATATCAGCGCAACTGTAATCGTGAACGTTTCTTTGCAACCATTGACAGCATCGTGCCAGATGGCGAAGAAATGGTCTATGACTGTTCTGTACCAGATATCACCTCCTTCGATGCCAATGGCCTCTATGTTCACAACTGCGGCGAAATCATCCTCCGTCCGTGGCAGTTCTGCAACCTCTCTTCCGCCATCGCACGAGTGGACGACACCCTCGAAACCCTGCGCGACAAGGTCGAACTGGCCACCATCATTGGTACCATCCAGTCCATGGCCACCCACTTCCCCGGGCTGCGCTCCCAGTGGAAGCACAACTGCGAAGAAGAACGGTTGCTCGGTGTGGATATCACCGGTCAGATGGACAGCCCCGTCGCCCAGGATGCCCTGGTCAAAGAACAGCTTCGCCACTGCGCTGTCGAGGCCAACCAGCAGGCGGCTCGTATGCTCGGCATTGCGCCGTCGGCCGCGCTCACCTGCGTCAAGCCGTCGGGCAATTCGTCGCAGCTTGTGGATTGCTCGTCGGGGTTGCACGCCCGCTGGTCGCCCTTCTACATCCGCAATGTGCGGGTGGCGACCCATTCCCCCCTCTTCAAGGTGCTGCGCGATGCGGGGGTGCCGATGGATCCGGAAAATGGGCAGACCCCCGAAGACGCAAATACGTGGGTCGTCCACTTCCCTGTCAAGTCCCCCGACGGAGCCATCACGCGCAATGACCGTTCGGCTATCGAGCAGTGCGAATACTGGCTGCAAAACAAACTGTACTGGACAGAACACAATCCGTCGTGCTTCACCGGTGAGACGCGGATTGTCACCGACCGTGGGTTGATGAACTTCCATCAAATCGAGGACCTGGCGACCGGTGAAGACGCCGCCACCCCACGGGTGCTCGGCAAAGATGGTCAATGGGTGCAGGCTGCCTTTCGCAGCCTCGGGGAACAGGACGTATGGGAACTGGTGGTCGAGCGCTGCGGTATCCAACAAACGCTTCGAACGACGGCCCATCACCTGTGGCCAATCACCTCGCCCATGCGTCGATTCCGCGGCAGTGCAACAGAGCTTCGGACCACTCGGGACCTTCTTGTTGGCTCAAAAGAGTGCAAACTGCTCACCGTGAACCCCCGCGAAGAGGGCTGGAAAGTCGTTTCAGTCCGCAACACCGGTACGCGAGAGGCGGTGTACTGTATGGAAGTCCAGGGGGCTGAGCCGTATTTCACCCTTGAAGGCAATATTCTCACGCATAATTGCACGATCACCTACCGCCCCGATGAGGTGATTGAGGTGATGAAGTGGGTCTGGGAACACCGCGACAAGCTCGGTGGTATCACCTTCCTACCGGCCTTCGATGCGAACTATGCCCAGATGCCCTATGTGGAGATGAGCCAGACCGAATATGAACGGCTCGCCGTGGCATTTCCAGATATTGATTTCCCCAAAATCTACCGCTACGAGGATAAGGACTTGACCACACTGGCCCAGGAGTTGGCCTGTTTTTCGGGAACCTGCGAAACGGACCGGCTGTGACTATTTACCAAGATAGCCCGTAAAGCCCAGGTGCTTGAGCCGCTTGGATAGAAGGGCTTTCTCCACTTCAGTGGCTTGAGATTGCCTTGCATACTTGTTCCAAATATGGTATAATTGCCCGTACAGGCCGGGGCACGGCCTTCAGACACGAACCATCCCCACTGGGATGGTTATCTGAGAAGCCCCATCCTTTAGGATAAGGATGGGGAGGTGTCACACCAGGCGTCACATGTGGTACGATAGGGAGAAGAAGTAGACACAAAACCGGGAGGTCAGGTCATCGAGACAGCAGTCCTTGCACGACGAGCGGTCGAACTGGCGGATGATAAGCAGGCTCATGGAATAACGTTGCTGGATATCCGCCATCAGAGCACGATTGCCGACTATTTTGTCATCTGTTCGGGGGAGAGCGAACGCCAGTTGCAAGCCGTCGTTGAACACATCGATGAGACAATACAGCGCGAGTTCGGCCTCAATCCTCGTATCGAAGGCACGGCGCGGAGCGGCTGGATTGTGCTGGATTATCAGGATGTTGTTGTTCATGTTTTGAGCGCTGCGCTGCGCGAATACTACCAGATTGAACGACTCTGGGGACAGGCTTCCCCGGTGGTGGTGTTTCAATAGAGCGAAACGGGACCACAATGAATACGACCGCACCACACCAGACCCAATACCTTCTCTTCGCGCTCGGGGCCGCCCTGGGCAGCGTGATAGGCATTATTATCGGGTCCATTCTCACGGCGTGGGTAGGAGAGGGCATCGCCCGCCTGGTCCATCGCCTGTTCCGCCGCTTCACCCGCGAAGATGACCGGCCCAACTTCAAGCTGCTTCTCCAATAACGCCGAACGTCTGTCGTATATCCCAGGTGCAGCACCAGGTTGTCCCACCCTCGCGGAATATTCCGCGGGGGTGGCTTTTTGCTCGCGTCTCAGGCAAACAGGTCATCAATGCTCCCCTCGTCTTCGCGGAGGCGTCGGGTGCTTCCCCCGCCCACGGCGCGGTAGAATGCCTCATCGTAGGGGCGCGTGCGTACCACCACCGCCATAGGCACGGCGTGCCCGAGCACGAGCGCCTGCTGGCGAGTGTCGAGCGTTGCCAGCACCGCCTTCAGACCACCGCTGCCGCTCACCCCCGCAAACACGGCATCAATGTCCTTGTCATCGTTGAGCAGCGCCGTGATGCGCGTGCCAAGCTGACTCATCACCTCGCTGTCTATCGAGGAAGGGCGCTGGTCTACCACCAGCAGCGTCACGCTGTATTTGCGCATCTCGCGGGCAATCGTGCCGAAAATCGTCTGCTTCGCGGTGGTGGGGTTCAGAAATTTGTGGGCCTCCTCGATGGTGATCATCAACTGGCGCGGCTTATCTGCCATATTCCCCGAATCCTGGTAGATATGGCTCTGTTGTTCCCACCGGCGGTGGATGCGGCGCGTCAGGATGTTCGCCACCAGCATATAGGCCAGCGCACTGTCATAGCCCCCGAAGTCCAGCACCACATGCTGCCCCTGCTCCAGCTTCGCAATCATCCCGTCAACCATCGAGAAATCGGCATGCTCCTGGACGAACCCCAGGCGTTTGACTTGCAGCAGCTTCCGCCGCAGAGCGCTGAGGGAGCCGGGGTGCGCTCCGTTGCCCTCGGCAAACTCCTTCATCTCCTCGGGGTCCATATTGAGCAGGGTGGTCATCCACCGCTCCTTGAAGCGGTCGGCAAGCAGGTAGGATGACTCGGTTGCCGTGCTGCTCAGGTTTAGCTCATCCTGAAGGGGGATGACATCGTCTACATCCACCTGGTTCAGCCCGATTTTCAGTTCGCCATCCACGCCGCTGCGCTGGCGCGTCGAGTGGGGATGAAACAGCGTGTAGACCCGCACGTCGCTCCCGAAGAGTTGGCGCAGCCCCTTCACCGCCGTTCCCCCCTCCGACGTCGCTCCCCATCCATACTCGCTGTGCATATCGAAGACCAGGTTGCTGGCGGTGTTGGCCGCGATGGTGCCGCACAGCAGCAGGCGGGTGAGAAAGCTTTTGCCCGTGCCGCTCTTGCCAAACACCCCGTTGCTCCGCTCGACAAACCGTTCCAGGTTGAGCCGTACGGGGACGTCCATATCCAGCGGTCGCCCGATTTCAAACGAGGCCGGGCCTTCCTGCCCGAACACCAGCGTAAAATCCTCCTCGCTGGCCTCGTAGAGCGTCGAAAAGTGCGCCGGGATAGTCCGGACCGGTTGCAGGGCTTCTTCGAGCGTGGTGGGCAGCATCAGGCGCGGAGTCAGGGTGATGGTGCCATACGTCGAGGTGCCCGTCAGCACCTCGCGGACAAACCCGTCCCCCTCCGGCGGGTCAATCAAGATTTTCTGGTTGGTCGCTTCCAGCACGATGTCCGTGACCATCGAAAAAAACTCGTGCTTCTCTCCCCGTATCACCACAAACTTCCCGACGCGAATATCTTCGACACTCTGGTCCAGGCGGGCGTTCAGCCCCTTGACAAAGGACCCTCCCGTCACCACCCCCAGTTTGCTCCCGATTTGCTCCCTGTTTGCCATAGCTCCTCCATGCTGGTCTTGCTGGTCCTGCTGGTCTTGCTGGTTCCCCGGCTGTCTCCAACGCACCGGTTCCCCTCCGCACAAATATACCATATGTTGCGCTGGTTGCGCTGGTTGCGCTGCTTGACCGACGAAACCGACAGCACCGATGCGGCCCGTTGAACGGCATTCTTGCGGAAACTCCTCCGGCATGATATCATCTTGCCAGGTCTCCCACCTTGAACCGAAGGCCCCACAGTGGCAGACTGGAGATGCTCAGGTATCAGAAGGCAGCGCTACAGTCCCCTGCGGAGTGTCACGGGCAAATCGCCGTGAACAGAGAAAAACTCGCCCATGAATATTTTACTGGTGTTTTCCGAGACGGGGGCTGGTCATCGAAGTGCTGCGGTTGCTATCAGCGCGGCGCTCCACGATGCCAGCGGCGGGACGGTCAGGTGTGCCTTTCTGGATGTTTTGCAAACGACTGGTTTCCCCCTCCTGCGCGATTCTCCTGGTATCTATGACCAGCTTTCCACCCGGATGCTGCCCTTCTACAATACGCTGTTTCGGCTCACCAACGGCTCGTGGCAAATCAACCGCCTCTCCCGTCTGGTGTTCTGGTGGTCGCAGTTCCACCTGGTGCGGGCTATCCTGACCACCCGTCCTCACCTGGTCATCTCCACCCACCCGCTCGTCCAACGCCTGGTGAACGCCCTTCGCCAGACCTACGACCTCTCCTTCCGCTTCGTGACGGTCGTGACCGACCTGGCGACCATCCACGCGGCCTGGTGCGACCCCGACGTGGACCGGTGCCTGCTGCCGACGGATGAGGCCAGCGCTGCCATCCGCAAATTTGGGATGCCCCCCCACAAGATGCAGTTGACCGGCTTTCCGGTGCATCCCAAGTTTGCCCGCTCGACGCATACGCAGCTATCGGCGCGGCGAGAGCTTGGGGTCGCCGAAGATGTCTTTACCATTCTCGTCACGAGCGGAGGGGTCGGGTCGGGCCGCATGGATGAACTGGTGCTAGACCTGGAGCAGCGGTGTGCCAACCACCAACTCCTGGTCGTGACTGGCAAAAACCGCGCCCTGTACGAGAAGCTGCGCGTCCAGCACCGTGGGGCACAGACCCATATCTACGGCTTTGTGGACAATATGGACGTGCTCATGGCCGCCAGCGATATTGTCATCACCAAGGCCGGGCCGGGCACCCTGATGGAGGCGCTGGTGATGCGCCGACCGGTGCTCATCACCACGGCGGTCGGGTTGCAGGAGGAGGGCAACATCGACTTTGTGAAGGCACACCAGGTGGGCTTTCACTGCCCAACGATAGAACGCATGATAGAGGCCGTGCAAGCCCTGACCGACCGACAGCGCTATGTGGACACCGTTGCTCGCCTGGCCGATGCCGTCCCGCGGGATGGGGCGATGCAGATTGCGCGGGCGTTGCTGGAGCAGGAGGAACGGGCAAAACAGGGCCGCTGAACGACCGCACCGGGCAGAAGACCGCCGGTGCCCTCTTCCGAATTCTGGGGACTTCCCTTTCTGCTCCCCCTTTCTGCTACCACCAGGCGACGTGTTTGTGTTACAATAGCCCCATACAGGCACTCGACGGACGTATGCTAGAAAGGACACCACGTCAGATGAGGAAGAAACGTCAGCAGGAAAAGAAGCAGAAGAAGGAGCAGGTCAAGCAGACCGAAGTTCAGGAACGCCAGCAAGCGAAGGCAAAGCGAAAGGCCATCACCCACGTCATCGAAACCCTTGGCGAAACCAATGGCCGGGCTATCCTGCAAATCGAACGGATTGTTGAGCGGATTGGCAATGACTTTGTCATGGAGAAGCTCAAAGAAGCAGAAGCGGTTGAATCGCAAGGCGGGTTGATGCTGACTGACGGCAGCCGCCGACGGACCAAGGGCGGGGTGTTCTTCTTCCTCGTGAAGCAGGTTTTGCGAGAAGAAGGCCGGAAAACCGATATGAAGGAGATTTTCTACAAAAACCAACGCCCAACGGAAGAACCGCCACAGCAGCAGGCAGCCGCGACGTAGGGATGGAAACGGTGGAGCAGACAAGGCAGGATGGGAGGAGCCGCTAAGAGATGTCCACAGCCCAACAGGTAGCCCTGGCGGTCTTGCGCTCCTGGGCAGCGTATGTCAGTGGCAAGCACCCTCCCCCCCCCATGCCACCCGATCAGCAGCGGGTCATCCACCGGTCGGGCTGGCTCGTCGCGGGCGAACCGGCCCGACCCGACCTCTGGCCGCCGGTCGACCTGTCCCAACCGCTGGAACCTCTTTTCCCCCGCACCCTGGGAGACCGCCACCAGGGTGAACGTCCATCTGCCGACCCGGGCGGGGGGCTTCCACCCTCCGATAATGACAATGATGACGATGACAATGATGACCCGGTCGCTGCCCTTCGGATGGAGGTGGAGATGCACGAGCGACAGGCACTCACGCGGGCTGCGGCCTTTGAACGGGACCACCTGCTCCAGTTTCACGTGGCCGACCTGCTCTCCATCTTTCAGCGCCACGCCCACCGGCTCCCCGCTCCCCGCCGCGGGGTCTCGCTCTCCGACTTCGTGCGTCTCCACGCGGCGGTCGCAACGGCGATGGTGCTGCACCAGGGAGATATGGTGCTCGTGGGGGGGCGCGTGGTGGGAGGAGATGCTTTTTGCTACGCGCCAGCCGGCGCAGCGCTCTCCCCCACGCCGCTCCTGCTGCGCGGGCGGGTGTGCTGCCACCACCTGCTTCCCGAGGTGTGTGCTCGGGCGCTCCTGAACCGGGCCGGGCTTCCCCTGACCAGCCTGCTCGCTGCGTGGGGAGCGCAATTCTATCTCCTCCTGCCCGGTACCCTGGCGGGAGAACCCGTCGAAGCGTGGCTTGCGGCCCGCGCTGCCGAACTCGGGCACTGGTTCCTGGCGCATTTCGGGGGAGACCTGTTCCTCGCCATGGGCAGCAGCACCCTGCGCGATGAAGATTTCCTGATTGCCAGCAGCTTCCAGCAGACCTGGAGCCAGCTTGATGACGCCGTTGAGCAGGCCGCGCTGAACCCCTTCGCCAGCCTGAGCCACGACGAACAGGTCGCCATCTTCCGACCCCACCGCCAACCCCAACCCTCCCCCATATCGCCAGAGCTGGATACCAGCCTCGAAGCGCTCGGTCCCCTGCTGCACCAGGCAGACTACCTGCTGCTGCACCACCTTGACCCTGCCTCTGCGCCACCCGACCGGAACGCTCCTCCCACCTGGCAAACCATAGCCCATCCCCTGGGTATTCATCTCCAGGTGTGCGGCCCCCACGCGCCGCTTGACCACCCGGCCAACCTCCCGCCCGGCCCATCGTTCAACGTCCTCTGGACGACCGCGCTGGCCCTGCACGACCAGGCCCTCGACAAGATACCTCCCCCGCTGGACCGCCCGATGGTCTGCCTGCTTCGCCCGACATACGCTATCATTCCCACCCTGCAAACCCCGGAAGACCTGCAAGCCTGGCAGCGGCTCCACCCGAAGGGCGACCCTCCCCCCGTGCCGGGGCAGGCCAAAGATTTTGCGCTCCTGGCAGAACAGAGCCGGGGTATCAAGCGGTTCGGCGTGATGCGCCTGCGCCTGCACGACCTGGATGGGTGGCTCAGAGAGGGGGACGAGGGGGGGAACCTTGCCCACGCCCTGAGCCGGAGCCGGGACCCCCTGCACCTGCTGACCCGGCTGGCCACCCGCCGCTGTGCGGAAACCAGCAGCAGCGTTGAACGCCTGCTCTGTCTCCCCACCGGGCGCGACCATCTGGATATTCTTGGTTCCTGGAACCTGCTGCCCGACCTGGCCCACCGTATCCGCAGTGACCTGGCCGACGCCGCCGGGCAGGTCGCGCCGTTCGACCTCTCTGCTGGTATCAGCCTGCATCAGCCTGCGTCCCCGCTCTGTCTGACCGTCGAGGAAGCCAGCAGCGAACTGGAACGGGCCAGCATCCGTCCGGGAGGTGCGGGGCTTGGCTGGCTCAACCAGGTGACGACCTGGGAAAACGTTCCCGACCTGCTCACGCTTCAGCGCGACCTGTACGAAGCCACGCGCCGGGGCACCGTTCCGCCGGGTCTCCTGCCCCTTTGCCAGCGTCTCTACTGGCACTATCGGCAGACCCCGCAAGACGGATATCTCTTCTATGGGCCGTGGCTCTGGCGCGGAGAATACCAGTTTGTCCAGATGATGGAGACCCGCCGCTCCGCCAGAGCGCTCATCGGCAAGATACGCCAGCGTCTCCGCGACGGGGTGATGCGAGCGGGAACCCTGACCCCGGTCAACGAAGGAACCCGGGCCATTGAACGTCTGGGGTTGGCAGCCCATTGGGCCGCACTTGAACTACGAAAGGAGGTAGAGCTAGATGAGCAAAATCTACCCGAAAGTGAACAGGAGTACTCAGAATGCGCACCATCCAACGAGCACACAAGATCCGACTGAACCCGGCCCCTGAGCAGGAGCCGCATTTTCGGCAGGCCGCAGGGAATGCCCGCTTCGCCTGGA
>DAOTUF010000607.1:0-5085 GCA_034437495.1 Chloroflexaceae bacterium
TGAGAAACAGTAGGGACATATCATCTGCCCAGGTATCATAGACCGGTCATTTCAGTTTCAAGGTTTCTGGGGGGGGGTGCTCTATCTCCAGCGGCGGCTGACGGTCTGCGGCATACAACCGCAGCATCGCCGGGGTGGGCAGTCCGGCCAGCGGAACGTCTAGCTCCGCCTCGAACGGGAAGGGCACCCCCTGTGGGATGACCAGCACGCTGTCGCCGTCGGTGACGCGCAGCGGCATACGGTTCCCCGGTCGGCCTATGAGCTTGAGTTCCGGGATCACTCCCGCTCCTGCAAGGTGCTCAACGCGCAGATAGAGCCGCGTCGGGCCAAAGAACACCCGTTTGAGGTCTATCGAGTAGCGCACTCGCAAACTGGTGCGGCCCGGAAGGGTGGTGCGACTGCCCGCCGTTGTCGCACGGCTCCATACGTAGCTGCCGTGCTCCCCCATCCCTGCAAACACCGCGATATGCAGCGGGGAGCCGTCGTAGTCGGTGATGCGGTATCCGGTGGGGCACTGCCCATAGACGACCTGACTGCGGTGGGTGTTGGCATCGGACGACGGCGGCTCGCGAGATGACCACGCCACCTGGACAATCGGGGTGTGGTCGGAGCGCCACCGCACCTCCACATAGTCGCCGCGGTCCTCCGCCGTCACCTCCTGCACATCGGGAATGTAGACAAACGATGCCCGTCGCCCGACCATGGCGCTGCTGGCAATGCGCGTGACCGGCACGTAGTAGACGCGCCCGTTGAGCGGCAGTGGGCGGTCATCCACGACCATGCCGCTGCGCCTGGGCAGGAGCGGCGTGCCCCAGGAGCGCACATCGGAGGCGCGGCAGAGCGTGCCCCCCCCCGGCACCTCCCCCATCCGCTCCGGTGGCAGCCGATAGATGAGCACCTGCCCGCGGGCAGGCGGGGTCCAGCGCAGCAGCACCCCCTGCTCGTCGGTCTGTGTGGTCAGGTCGGAGATAGCTTCGGGTGGCTCGACCACCGTCACCTGTTCCCGCACCACCTCGCTCTCCTGCACCCCCAGGAGCGGGTCATCGTAGCGGCACCGCACCTCGTAGGTGCAGGTCTGGTTGGGCACCACCTGGTCGTCCTGAAAGGAGCGTCCGTCAAGCACGGGGATGGAGTGGCGCGAGGCGGGCCTGCCCCCCTCCCCCTTCTGCAACCGGGTCACGCGGACGTGCGCGTAGGGCACCGGCAGTATCCACGAGCCATATACGGTGGTGCCGTCGGTATACAGCTCCAGGCTGGAGACCGGCGCGGCAATGAAGAGCGGCTCCGTGCAGACCCCGGTGAGCGAGATGGTGTCGCGCCGGAGCGCAAACACGGCATAGAACAGCGATTTGCCAATCTCCGGGGTTCTATCTTCACATTGCAGCCCGGACACCCGCTCGGCCACCACCGTGCCATCGTCTGCATCTGCGATGGGAGCGCCAACCTTGCGCACCACGCGGTAGGAGATGGCCCCGTGTGAGGGGCTGCGCTCCCACGTCAGCACCACCCGCCGCCCGTATACTGTTGTCAGGAGATTGGATGGCGCGGAGGGGTGGCACGAGTGCAGCCCGCTCAGGGCCGCGTGGTAGTCTGCCACTTCGCTGAGCGCCTGCTCATAGTGGCGGGCGGCTTCTTCGGTGTTGCCACGGGCGCGGGACAGGTTGCCCTGCCGCACCACCTCTTCGGCCTGCTGTATCATCGTGTTGACCACGGTGAGCAGTGTGTCAAGCGACTGCCCGTGGTGCAAATATCCCGTCCACTGGCGGTGCATGCGGCTCAGCAGGTCGCGGGCCGACCAGTAGCGGTGGTCCCGCAAGAGCGCGTCCAGTTCTCTGCTCTGGGCGCTCCGCTGCGCCTCGGCCTGGGCAATCTGGTGCTCAATTTCGGCCACACCGCCTTTGCTCCCCCAGATGCGCCGGATTTCAGCAGTGGATCGGGTTGCCGCGTCCAGGTCGCCTTCATCCAGCGCAATGCGAGCCATGGAGAAGAGGTAGCGGACGTGGGGAAGCTGTACCAGCCGGAACCCGCACGACGCACACGCCTCGGCGTCGGCCTGCTGCTCCTTGCCACACCGCGGGCACACCACAAACAACGCGGCCCCGCACCGGCGGCACCGCGGTTGGTCGGGCGTCAGGGGGTTGCTGGTGTAGCAGTTCAGGCAGGTCACGACCGCCTGCCCCGCCGGGACCTCCACGGAGGCGTGGTACTGGCGGGCCAGTTCGCGTACCACGTCGGTAGCGCGTGCGCGGTCCAGCCCTGCGTACATCGTCTCCTGCACCAGATGGTCAAACCAGTGCGCGGTGATGGTGCCGCTCAACGCTGCCAGCCGCACCGACTCGCGTACCCGTTCCAGCGCCTCATACTGGCGCGACTGCTCGTACTTCTCGCGCCCGCCGGGGGGCAGCAGGTGGGTGCGTACCAGGCCAAGCAGCGTGTTCGCCGCGCCGGTCGTGGGGTCTGGAGGTCTGGTGCTCCATTCGGCCACCCCGCGGTGATACGCCTGTGCCAGTTCGTCGGGGGCCGCAAAGGGGGACACCCCCAGGAAGTGGTAGAGCGTCGGGTGTTTGAAGACCTGGAGGCGCGTGCGAATCTCTGCCCGAATGGTGGAGGGCAGCCCCTCCGCAATCACCACGGCGGGTTTCTGTTCCTGCACGGGGACGGGGATACGCGCACTGATAGTCTTCGCGTCCATCTCCGGGAACTTCTTGATAATCGCCTCGCGCTGCTCCGGCGTGATGTAGCCCTGCACGACGAAGTCCGCAATGAGGCGGTCCAACTCCTGCTCGCGTGCTTTGCGCTGGCGCTGGCGCTCGTCGCGAATGCGGGCAGCATAGGCGTTGCGCCGCTCCTCATTGAGCAGCGTATCGGTTGCCTTCTTGTGCTCCTTCAGCAGCCGGTTGACCAGGTCCCGATACTGCGGGTTGGTCTTGATGCGGTTCCAGTAGCCCCGAACTTTCTTCGTGGCCTCCTCTATCGCAGCCTCCGACGACTCGCCAGGGTCCAGGTCGTAGCGGGCGAAGTAGTCGAAGTGGTCAAGGTCCAGGGCTTGTTTCCGCGCTGGCTCAAGCACACGCTTGAGGTACTCATCGGCACTTGCGGCCATAAGCTCGCTCTCCCTGGAACTAGGTCACACTGAGCTTTGCCAGGCTGCTGGCCTTGCTCTTGAGTTCGTCTTCGTTCATCACCCCGGACACCTGCCCCCGCAGCGTCAGTTCCTTGTTGGAAGACTTCTCGCGGGCGAGTACCTCCAGAATGCCTTCCGGCGAGAGCTGGAAGACCACCGACACCGGCGACCCGGCGGGCAGTCCCGGTGGCAGCCCGGTGATTTCGCCTTCCAGAATGCGGGTGTTGTTCTCCACCTCGCGGGAAACCTCCTTCCCGCTCTGCTCGTACACCTCAATGAAGATGCCGTCCTGGTTCTCCCGTGCGGTGCCGTAGGTTTGCGGCTCGGCGTGGGGCAGGGGGGTGTTGGGGCGGATGAGGTGGTCAATCAGGTAGCTCCCCGACCCCGGCGGGTCCTCCACCTTGATGCCGAAGGCTTTGGACGCGCACATCGTGACGGTCGCCCTGGTTGCCTCTTCAACGGTCTGCCGGGTGACACCCATCTTCTGGGCGACCGCTTCGATTGCGGCGGCGCGGGCCTGGGGGTCGGCGTGGTCTGCGCCCTGCTCCCGGAGCACCTCCTGCACGGCGTCTGCCAGGCCAAGCGTCGAAGCATACATTGCCGCGCCCTTCGCCACCGAGAGGTCCGGGTCGAACAACTGCGGCTCAATCTCCAGCACGTCCTTGAGCCTGCGGGCCACGGCGGGCATCTTGCTCGACCCGCCCACCAGCAGCAGGGTGGTCGGGGGAGCGTAGCCCTCAATTTGCTGTTCGGCCTGCTGCAACAACTCCTGGGTCATCACCAGGGTGCGCTCAAGCAGGTCGGCGGTCAGTTCTTCAAACTTCTCGCGGGTCAGTTCGACCTTGAGCCGCTGCCCGGCGTGCTGCACCAGCCGCGTATCCCGCTCCCGCGCCGTCAGAATTTTCTTCGACTCCTCGGCGCTGGTTGCCAGGTCTTGCGCCACGTTCAGGTCGCTCAGCGGGTCGCCGGCGTCGGGGTGCGCCTGGACAAACTGCTCCGCGAAGTGCTGCATAATGCGGTCGTCCCAGTCCTTGCCGCCAAGCTCGTGGTCGCCGCCGGTCATCAGCACGGTGATATTGTTGCCTTCAATGGAAATCAGTGTAATGTCAAATGTGCCACCGCCCAGGTCGTAGACCAGGACCATTTCTTTTTCGGGGGTCGCTTCTTCTTCCTGTTTTTTTTCCCGTTCCCTTGTGGCCAGGCCGTAGGAGATGGCTGCCGCCACCGGCTCGCGGAGAATGCCGAGCACGTTCAGCCCGGCCAGCTTTCCCGCGTCCATGGTGGCGGCTACCTGGTTCACGCCGAAGTAGGCCGGGCAGGTAATCACTACATCGTGAATTTCCTCGTTCATGGCGGCTTCTGCATCATGCACCAGCTTGCGCAGAATCAGCGATGAAATCTCCTGGGGCGAGTAGCTCTTGCCGTCCACCTCAAAGCTGTAGCTCTCATCGCCCATGCTTCGCTTGACGAAGGCCGCCACGCGCTCGCTCTCAATGCGGGCAGTGTTCTTGGCCACCTTGCCCACCACGATGTTGTCGGGGTTTTCGAAGTAGACCACCGACGGGGTGGTGTCGTCTCCCTCGCTGTTGCGGATAATCACGGCCTTGCCGTATTCGTCAACATAGGAAATACAGGAGTAGGTGGTCCCAAGATCGATGCCATACACCCGTTTGGTTTCCATTTTTTCTGCTCCTCAAATCAAATCAATTGAACTCATTGGTCAAATATGGTCAAATCAGGCTTTCCCTTCTCCCGTCTCTGTCGTCTCTGTCGTCTCTGTCGTCTCGCTCTCAGGAGCCACCACCCGGTAAACCTCCACCTCTGCGGTGCGCAGGGGGCGTTCCTGAAAGAGAAAGCCGGGCCGGATGAGGCGGGCAATGGTTTTGTCGGCCTCGGCGTCGTGGGTCGGGACGGTTGCTACCCCGCGGTGCAGGCGGGGAGCAAACGGTTCTCCCGGCGCC
>DAOTUF010000608.1:0-4591 GCA_034437495.1 Chloroflexaceae bacterium
TGCGAAGCTGCTGGAGGCGTTCCTGGCCTTCTGGCGGCAGCACGGGCAACCCCTGCTCAAGAGCACCCACTACCACGAGATTGCCCCCCACCTGGTGCTGATGGCCTTCCTCCATCGGGTGGTGAATGCGGGCGGGACGATTGAGCGGAGTTATGCGGTGGGGACGCGGAGTATGGATGTTTGCGTGCGCTACCAGGGGGTAACGCTGGCGATAGAGTTAAAGACGTGGCGCGACCGCGACAAGAAGCGCGACCCGCTGCACGAGGGGTTGAAGCAACTGGATCGCTACCTGGCAGGGTTGGGGTTGGACACGGGCTGGCTGGTCATCTTCGACCAGCGCAAAGGGCTGCCCGACATCGCCGAGCGCACCACGACCGAACCAGCCACGACGCCGGCGGGGCGGAGCGTGGTGGTGGTGCGGGGATAAAACCACTGATGTGTGATGAATGACAGGCCATTCTGGAACAGCAGAGCACCCGAACCAGCAAAAGCCCCATTGAGGAGGCTTTGCAAGCTCCTGTTCCCTCTCTTTCCCCCTAACCATACCAATCAGGACGATGGTCTGAGCAAAGATAGGGACTGGTTGGTTCGCCCCCCATTCTTTTGTTATAATTCCGAGTTATACGAAAAGCTCCACTCTCCTGGACAAATAGAGTGGGCTTCCCGCATTCATCTTGCTATTCTGGTAAGCTGTGGTTGTCATTGTATCATCTGCACCACGCACAGGCAAGCACAGCACTGGTACTGAGGTCACTATGCCACCATCCACCCCGTCATCCACTGATGGGTATCTGAACGTCGCCGCGCTGGAAAGCTGGCTCTGGGAAGCAGCCTGTGTCATCCGAGGGGCCACTGACGCACCGAAATTCAAGGACTTCATCCTGCCGCTCATTTTCTATAAGCGACTGTCGGATGTGTTCGATGACGAGTTTGAAAGCGTAGTCCAGCAGTTTGGCGAAGAAGCCATTGCTCGTGCTATCATCGAGGCCGATCACGCCGATGCCCTCAAAGAGGGGCGCAAGCCTATTGTTCGCTTCTATATACCGCACCATGACCGATGGGGAGCAGTACGCAACCACGGGGCCGACGGTCATCTGGGTGAGTTTATCACCAGCGCCACCCGTCGCATTGCCGAGTTGAACCCCGATTTGCAGGGCGTCATTGATATCAAGGATTTCAATGAGCGGCAGAGCGGGCAGCGCACGCTTGATGATGACCGCCTGGCCGAACTGGTGGAGGTCGTCAGTCGCCACCGCCTGGGCTTGAAGAATGCCGAGGCTGATATCCTGGGACGGGCCTACGAATACCTGCTACGCAAGTTTGCTGAGGGGCAAGGCCAAAGCGCAGGCGAATTCTACACGCCCAAAGAAGTCGGTTGGCTGATGGCGAAGCTCCTCGACCCTGCCCCCTATACCCATATCTACGACCCGGCCTGTGGCTCAGCGGGGTTGCTCATCAAGGCGCGACTGCATTTTGATCAGCACCATCCCAACGAGCGCAGCAAAGGCCCCCATCTCTATGGACAGGAACTCAACCCGGTGACTTTCGCTATTGCCAAGATGAATATGTTCCTGCACGGCTACACTGATGCGAGCTTTGCCATCGGTGATACCTTCCGCAATCCAGGCTTTGCGGCAGCAGGGGCGGGCTTGAAGCGCTTCGATTACGTGATAGCAAATCCGATGTGGAACCAGGATACCTATGACAGCGCATTCTATGAGGCGGACAAAGAGCAGTGGAACCGCTTCATCTATGGCACGCCGCCAAACAATACGGCTGACTGGGGGTGGATACAGCATATGGTCGCCTCGCTGAAGGAGAGCGGACGAGCGGCAGTGGTGCTCGACACCGGTGCAGTGTCGCGGGGGTCTGGCACGCGCACCAACCACAAAGAACGTACCATTCGGAAGGCCCTGGTCGAGGCCGACAACATTGAAGGCGTGGTGCTACTCCCGGAAAATCTCTTTTACAACACTACGGCTCCCGGTATCGTGCTGCTGCTGAACCGCACAAAACCGTCAGAGCGCCAGGGACAGATACTCCTGGTCAATGCCTCAGCCTACTTTGTGAAAGAGAAGCCCAAAAATGTGCTGACGCAAGCGGGCATCGAAACGGTAGCCGAAGTGTATTGCGCCTGGGAGAGCCGCGAACGCCTGAGCCATGTGATCACGCTGGAGGAGGCTCGCAAGGCCGACTACAACCTCAGCCCGTCGCAGTTTGTGACCGTGACCGAACAGGCGCAGCACCGCCCCCTGGGAGCCATCCTGTCTGACCTGGACGCGGCCCGCCTGGAGCGGGAGCAAGCCGATGCCGACCTGTCCCACGTACTGCATCGGCTTGGCCTGGATGGAAAGGAATGACGATGATACAGCGTATCGAAGCCCTGAACTATCGCGGTTTGCGATATGTGTCGCAGGATGTGCGCCCCTTTCAAGTGCTGGTCGGCCCCAACGCTTCCGGGAAATCCACCTTTCTGGATGTGGTGACGCTGCTCGGTGACTTTGTTCGGTATGGGGTGGACGAAGCCTTGCTTTTCAGCGAAGAGCGAGGAAAAGGTCGTGCTCGTCGGCTGGATGAACTTATCTTCAATCAGAGCGCTCACACTTTTGACCTGGCTATCGAACTCGCCGTTCCCGAAGCGATATACGTCTCTCAGCAGCAAAATGGCAACCGACCCTTTCACGACCGGGCCCGCTATGAGGTCTCCTTTGGCTCTTCGGCAAAAGGCGAGCTAGAGATACACCACGAAACACTCTGGATGATTGAGAAGCAGCGGAATATCCGGCGTCCGTCACCTGCTGAGCGACCACCTGAAATCTTCCCCCAGGAACCACGCCCGCCCGAAACAGTGATGACCACCGGCAAAACCCCGGCGGGTTGGCAGACCGTCGTGAGGAAAGTTGCTCGCTCTGGAAACGACTATTTCAAGGCAGAAAGCAGCAAATGGAACATTCAGTTTCGGGCAGGCCCCCGCAAAGCGGCGCTTGCCAGCCTGCCCGAAGATACCGAACGGTTCCCGGTTGCCATCTGGGTGCGGAATGTGTTGCTCGATGGCATCCAGGTACTTGCGCTGAACAGTGCCGCAATGCGACGCCCGACCAGCCCCTCGGTGTCACGAGATTTCAGCGTGGACGGCGCAAATCTGCCGCTGGTCGTTCAGGACTTGAAACACAACCACCCGCTGGCCTTTACCGATTGGGTCGCGCATTTGCAAACCATCTTGCCCGACGTAAAGACCATCGAGGTGCGCGAACGGCCCGAAGACCGCCATCTCTACCTGGCGCTGAGCTATACCAGTGCCATCGAACCGGTACCATCCTGGCTGATCTCCGATGGCACCTTGCGCGTGCTGGCGCTCACCTTGCTGGCCTATCTGCCTGGGCAGTTCAATATCTACCTGATTGAAGAGCCAGAGAATGGTATCCATCCGCGGGCGCTGGAAGGGGTCTTTTTGTCATTGTCCTCGGTCTACAACGGGCAGGTGCTGGTGGCAACCCATTCACCGATGTTTCTCGGTCTGGCGCAGCCGGAGCAGATGCTGTGCTTTGCCAAAACTCCTTCCGGCGCGGTTGACATTGTGAGCGGCGATCAGCACCCGGCGCTCAAAGGTTGGCAGGGCGAGATCGAGCTTTCAACGCTCTACGCTGCGGGAGTGCTCGGATGAAGAAGGATCTCATTGCGCTGGTGGCCGATGTGCAGCAGGAGAAAACCCTGGAAACGCTCGTCAGTGAGCGGCAAAAATCGCTGCATATGCGGGCTATCAGCTTCGACCTTTTCCGCCACCCCCGCAAGGACCCCGGTGTGTACCAGGAGGCGGCTGAGTTTCTGCGGCCCTATGCTGCTCGGTATGACTATGCGCTGGTGCTTATGGACCAGGCATGGCAGGGGTCTCCCGGCGACGCACGGACCCTGAGCGAAACGATGCATGAGCAGATAGCGCGCACCGGCTGGACCGCACCTACCTTCCAGGTCGTGGTCATTGAGCCGGAACTTGAAGCATGGGTCTGGGCGGCTTCCCCCGCAGTACCTGAAGTGCTGCGGACCACCTGGGAGGCCATACAGGAGTTGGCGCAGCGGCGAAACTACTGGAGCACCGGGGACCTGAAACCGCACGAGCCGAAAGCCCTGCTCGAAGCAGTGCTGCGCCAGCAACGCCGTCCCCGTTCGGCGGCCATCTTCCAGGCGCTGGCGCGGCGTATCAGCCTGTCCCGTTGCCAGGACCCAGCCTTTGCCCTGCTGCGCGAAACGCTGGCGCGGTGGTTCCCAGAGGGGCAGTCGTGAGTGAGCAGAAGGTGCCGCAGGGGTGGCGGATGGTGCAGCTGAAAGATGGTTTCACTTTTACCAAAAAGCCCAGAGGGTTGCGGTATTCAGATTTTAAGGAGGTGCCATTTGTCCCCATGGAGCTGATACCATTTGGTGAATTGTCGTTCAATGACTATGTTCTCAAATCCCCTGAACAATTCTCACCTTTCGCCAGTGCTCCCACCATTTCCCTTTTCCCATTTTTGCCAATTTCCCCAGAATCGTATAGGATACCCCCAGGAATTCGCATGCCCACACGGTGAGGAGGAAAACCATGGACGAGATCAGC
>DAOTUF010000609.1:0-4260 GCA_034437495.1 Chloroflexaceae bacterium
TGCGAAGCTGCTGGAGGCGTTCCTGGCCTTCTGGCGGCAGCACGGGCAACCCCTGCTCAAGAGCACCCACTACCACGAGATTGCCCCCCACCTGGTGCTGATGGCCTTCCTCCATCGGGTGGTGAATGCAGGCGGGACGATTGAGCGCGAATATGCTATCGGGACGGGACGGATGGACCTGTGCGTGCGATATGGGGGGGTGGCGCTGGCAATGGAGTTGAAGGTGTGGCGTGAGGGGGAGACCAACCCCCTCCGTGCGGGGTTAGAGCAGCTTGACGGCTACCTGGCGGGGTTGGGGTTGGACACGGGCTGGCTGGTCATCTTCGACCGCCGCGAGGGGTTGCCCGACATCGCCGAGCGCACCACGACCGAACCAGCCACGACGCCGGCGGGGCGGAGCGTGGTGGTGGTGTGGGGGTGAGGGGGGGAAGACGAGGCATCAGTGTTATACTTCTCTTCGCCACGCCAACAGCAGCGTGTTCAGCGCCCCGAACGGCAACCGCTTCCCCCGCTGGCAAACCATCTCGAAGAGCTTGACGTAGTCTGCTCGTGGTAATGCGCTCGTGTGTGCCGCCTGATTGCGGATTTGTGCGATGGTGTCTAGCTGTTTGACATAGCGTCCCTTTCGTTTTCAGTGGCTTGCCTCCAGGGGGAGAGAAGCCCCTACTCCGCCTCGAAGCCCGCCTGGTCAAACTTCAGGGTGCGGCTGTTCTCCGTCACCGTGCGCACCACCTGTTCAGACGCACCATCGGGAATATCTACCTCGATCTCCAGGGAGACCCGCACCGACGCCCCCACCAATCCCACCAGGTGGGCCAGCACCTCCTCCGCAATCCGACTGGCATCCCGCCCCACCCGCTCCGGGTCCAGACGGACGCTCCCGTGAAACCGACGGGGTCTCGGTGCGACGGCCCGACCGTCCCCCGGCAATAGCATCGGGTCGCCCGGCGCGGGATGGCCTGACCCGTCCTCGTCTTCCCCCCTCGCTGCGGGACTGCCGGGCGCGAGGCGGGATGCGGGGACCTCGGCGTCAAGCTGGCGACGCGCCACGTCCGGGCGCACCAGCAGCGCCGTATCGTCCTCGATGATCGTGAGGTGCTCCGCCACGCGCAGTCCGCGGTAGCGCCCGGCGGCTTCGTCATAGCTTTCCGCATAGGCGAAGGTATCGCTTTCCCAGGTGAGCGAACTCAGGCCGTCCCGAATGGCGTCGAGCAGCACCGCCGGCTGGTGGAGGCGCGGCAGGTAGTGGTAGCGCCCGAAATCCTCGACCAGTTGGCGGATAGCCACGTGATCGCCGCGCCAGAGGGGGATACGATCCAGCTCCAACCGCAGACTGGAAGCCGCCAGCTTCATCGTCAGCAGTTCGTCGCTGACCAGTTTCTTGCCGACCCGTTCCGCCAGCGCGCCGGTCGCCTGCCCCGACAGCCGTATCGTCTGCCAGGCCACCGGCGACTGCGGGGTCTTCTGCTGTGGCACGAGCACCCACTGGTAGGTCTCTGGAATGCGGGCTGTGATCACCTCATTGGCCTGTGCCTGCTGCGTCGCGGCCTGTTGCCGCTGGCTCTTCGTGAGATCGAGCGTATCCTGCTCCTGCCCGATGGACGCCCAGGCAAGGTACCAGCGGACCGCCTCATCCAGGTCCTGCACCCGATTGCGGTCGGGAGCCAGAAAGACCAGCGTGTTGCGATTGAGGCGCGGCGATGAACCGCGCTGCTCCTGGAGCGCTTGCGCCGTCACCTCAGCGGCGTTGCCTGGCTCCTTGCTAGCGGCTTCTGCAATGCTCAGAACCACCAGCCGCGCATCGCGGTCATCGGGCACCTCGGCACTGGAGGTGGGCAGCGGGTGGATGCGCGTGAACGGCCCCCGCGTCTTCAGATCCTCCCGCAGCCGCCGCTCCACCTCCGCGTTCACCCGGTCCGGGTCGCGCTTGAGGTGCTCGGCGCGGTCTTCGGCCAGGCGGGTGACAGTGGGCTGTGTGGCATACCAGTAGCGCGTCCCATCCTGGTAGAGGTAGGTGGCGGCGGACGCCAGACGGCGCAGCGCATCCCCAAACACCGCAGGCGACTCGCCGGGCATCACGCTGCCTAGTTTGACCCGCCGGTCTTCCAGACCGCGATTGGCCGCCGTCGCAATGGGAGCCGAACCCAGGTAGATGGTGCGGGCCACGCGGCGACAGGCGGCGTACTTGCCCAGGTTGGGCACCTCGTTGTCAAGCTGCAACGGCAGCGACGCCGGGCCGTCCACGTCTTTCTCCAGGATGGGCACCCAGTTGTCCGAGAGGTAGCGCGTCAGTTCAAACTGCACGCGGGTCTCGTCAATCGGGACGTTCGCGGGCAGAATGAGCGGGTTGCGGTCGCCCTGCTCCCACAGGCGGTGAATGACCGCGGCCATCAGGCGCAGCACGCCACGGGTGCGCTGGAACTTCACCAGCGTGGACCAGTCGGTGTAGAGGCGGTCAAAGATTTCGGGATGGATCGGGTAGGCGGCCTTCAGGCGCTGCTCATAGGCACTGTCGCGGCATTCTGGCGGAAATTCCTGCGGCTGCGTGCGGTAGAGGTCGGCAAAGGCCCGTGCCACCACGTCGCGGTCTTTGAAGCGGGCCGGGTCGGTCATCGGCTCGAAGAGGCGTCGCCGCACAATCTCGAAGCCCTCTTCGGCGCTCGCGGGCCGCCACGACGCCTCGACCCGCCCGACGACATTCCGCAGCCGGTCCAGCGCCTCGCGCCCGCGCTGCCCCCCCACCTCGGCGTCGTCGGCCTGGGCGTGGGGCGAGCCGCTGGTGTCGGAGGCGGGCAGGCTGATGACCAGCAGGCAGTGCTGCGCCAGCCGCGCCGACTCGGTCAACGCCTGGGCAAAGGTGAACTGGGTCTCGAAGCTGCCCGCGGGCAGGTCGCTCTGGTCGTGCAACTGGCGGGCATAGGCGACCCACTCATCAATCAGCACCAGGCACGGACCGTACGCCTTGAACAGTTCGCGCAGGACATCGCCAGGGTTGGTGGCCTGTTCGTCGTCGAGCCGCACCCGCTCGTAGGCGTCCCGTCCGCCCAGTTGCCAGGCCAGTTCGCCCCAGAGGGTGCGCACGACGGTGCCATCCGCCTTGACCGAGGGGTTGCCGGGCGAGATCTTGTTGCCCACCAGCACGACCCGCCGCGCAGTGGGCAGCGTCGTGACGCCCGGTGTGCCCATCGGTTGCGGTAGTCGCGCAGTTCGCTCACCAGGCTGCGTTCGGGGTGGCCGAGGGTCGTGCGAAAGACATCGTTCCACTGCTCCCACATCAGGCGCAGCAGCGCGGCGGTCTGCTCTTCTGGTAGCGGGGGTGCAGGAACAACGTCGAATGGAGGGGCCGCCTCCTCCGTCGTGGGCGGCGCGGGGCAGTGCGGGAAGTCGTAGGGAGTGGTGGAGAGATTGGCAAACCTCGTCATGCTCACACGTTTCACGCTTCTCTTACTTCTCGCTCGAATTGCTGGCAGAGGTGGGGGGGATTTATCAGCGCGGCATATGCAAGCATTTCTGCTATGCTCTGATCACTCATCAGCAGGTGTAACATGATGCCACGTTCTGTGCGATCAATACCAAACACCCCTTCTGTATCAAGCTCGTTCAACCAGTACAGATGTATCGGTACCTGTCAAAGATTGCCCTGTGCTCTTCATCAGAGACACCTTCAAGAGACGTAGGCATATCTGCGAGAAGCTCGTTTAATTCAGAAAAGTATCCTTCGTGCTCACGGTGATAGTCCCAATCACTACAGAGCCAGCGCATTTCTTTGTACATCTGATGAATGGTCATCGTGGTAGTACGCTTGCCGCTATCAGACGCAGCTTTCTCTGCGGCACGTAGCAACCCTTCCTCAGTGTTTGACGTAGGAAGTACAAAAAAGACCCACGGCGATATCATCAGTGCGAAGGCATAGAATTGCTCATCGCTGTGCTGCTGCCGGGTTTCCGTGAATGCTTTGCGTGCTGCATCCAGAAGCAGCCTGTGGACATACTCAAAATCAAGATCAATGCCTACGGTTTTGTTTTCCTCACTCATAGCAGTTCCTCCTCGTCGCGCATCCACTGGCCGTAGAAGCGCACATCCTCCGCCAGTCCCGTCGCGCCGTGGTAGCTCTCGCTGCCGATACGCTGGCGGGCTGTCGGGTTGACCGGCGGCTGCCCGGCGAACTTCGGCGGAATCTCAATCATCGCCTTGTTGATGAGCACCGCGACGGGGTTCAGGTCGCTGGCGTAGCTCTCCAGGCCGAGCCGCTGCGCCTCC
>DAOTUF010000610.1:0-5606 GCA_034437495.1 Chloroflexaceae bacterium
CCAGCCCCAAGCCGGGTAGGGCTACCCGTATGGCTTCGGCACTGGGCTGAAGCCGCTAAAGCAGGGCGCTTCCTCCCAGGGCTAAAGCACCTGATGCTCACGCGCCTGAAGGCAAGCATCTGTGATATGATGACCGAACCCGCCACTCTTGCCGAACCCGTGGTTTTCGAGCCACCAATCCCGCGTCCGCCCACGCAGGACGACCTGCCGTATCGTGATGGGATACCGATGGAAACCCAGCGCCATGTGCTCCAGATGTTCCTGTTGATAGACTCCCTAGCGCTCTTCTGGGATGAACGGCAGGACTTCTTTGTCGGTGGGAACATGTTCGTCTACTTCAGCCCGGAGCAGGTGCGGACGCACAGCTTCCGCGGCCCGGATGTGTTTGTGGCGCAGGGAGTGCCGCGCCGCGAGCGCAAAAGCTGGCTCGTCTGGGAAGAAGGGAAGGGGCCGGATGTGGTGATTGAGCTGCTATCGCAGTCCACCGCCTCCCGCGACCGCGGCCAGAAGAAAGAAATCTATCAGGACTACCTGCGCGTGCCAGAATATTTCTGGTTCGACCCCTTCAGCGGGAAGTGGGCCGGGTTTGTCCTGAAGGGGGGAGCCTACGAACCGCTGAAGCCCGACGACCAGGACCGCCTTATCAGCCAGCAGTTGGGGTTGGCGCTGGTGCGTTGGGAAGGCTCCTACCAGCATATCCCGGCCCGCTGGCTGCGCTGGTCAACGCTGGCGGGGGGGATACTCCCGACCCCACAGGAGCAGGCCGAAGCAGCCCGCAAAGAGGCCGAGGAGATGAAAGCCTTGCTCGAACGCTACCAGGAGCGCTTCGGGAGCCTGAATGGATAATTATTGATAGGTCAGGAGATTGTATGGAAGCCTGCGAGATAGCCCCGGGGATTGTCGTTGACCCGGCTATTCGGTTCGGCAAACCAACCATTCGAGGCACCCGCGTACCAGTTGACCTGATTATTGCGAAACTTTCGGGCGGGATGAATAACCAGGAGGTGGCCGAGGAATACGGCCTGACGGTCAATGAGGTCCTGGCGGCCCTGGCGTATGCAGCCAGAGTGCTGGCAAGCGAAGATATGATGATAACGGCATAAATGGCAACGTTTCTGGTTGATGAGGATATGCCGCGATCCCTGACAAAGCTCCTGCGAGCAGCAGGGTACGAAGTGATTGACGTACGGGATGTTGGATTGCGCGGACACACCGATACCGAAATTTTTGCCTATGCCCAGGCAGAGCAGGCGATCTTGCTCACTGCCGACAAAGGTTTTGCCAATGTGTTGGTATATCCGCCTGGAAGCCATGCTGGTATCGTCGTCTCTCGAGTCCCCGACACGCTGCCCACGGTTCTCATGAACCAGGAAGTGGTGCGTGCGCTGATGAAATTGGCACACCAGGACCTCACGGGGATGCTGGTTATTATTGAACAGGGACGAGTACGTATTCGTCGTCCTTCTCGCAAGTGGACAGAAAACGAGGAGCACCAGTGACCGAGCGTGGGCACACACTCATGGCAATGAACGAACGATGAACGCACACCCCTCCCCCCCGCCGCACGTCCTGATGGTTGCCTACATCTATCCCCCCAATCGGATTGTCACGGGCAGCCGACGCATCATCAAGTTTGCCAAGTACCTGCCGCACTTCGGGTATCGCCCGGTGGTCCTGACAACCCGCGCCCACGGCACCCTGCCGGACGATGCTGGCTCCTCCATCTTTCGGGCCGATGACCCCGTCCGCCTGCTCAAGCACCTCTACCAGTTCGTGCAATCCGTGAGACGGGGGGGAAAAAACCACGCGTCTCACGTCGCGGTCAGCAGCACCGCCCCCGGCCCGGAAAGCCGCATCCAGCGATGGCGGGCGAAGTATTCCATCCCCGACCAGCAAATCATCTGGTACCCGTGGGCCGTCTGGGCGGCCCGCAAACTTCTGCGCTCCCTACCCATCCGATTGTTGTACAGCACCTCCACACCCGAAACCGACCACCTGGTTGGCCTGACCCTCAAGCGGCTCACCGGCTTGCCGTGGGTCGTGGATTTTCGCGATGGGTGGATGTTTGAAACCATCCCCTTTCGCCACACCTCCCCCCTGCGTCACGCCATCGAGTCGCGCCTGGAGCGAGCGGTCGTGACGAACGCCGACCATATCATCACTGCCAGCGAGGTTCTGGCGAACGATTTTCGGCGGCGCTACCCCCGGGTAGCCCCCCAAATTTCGGTCATTACCAACGGCTACGACCCGGATGACTTTGCCCATATTCAGCGGGAGAAGCAAAGAACCCCGACCTTTCGCGTGGTCCACACCGGCACGTTCTCCCTGGGACGGTGGAACACCTCCCTCGATGGGTTGCTCGAAGCGCTTCGCAGCATGCAAGCTGACCAACTTCCCCTTATGGAAGACCTGGAAATCGTTCTGGTGGGGGACCTTACCGCTACCGAATGGCGAACGATTGAACAGTCGGGCGTACAGGAGCATTTTTCCATGCGAGGCAGGGTCCCCTATCATGAAGCCCTGGAATACCAGGTTCAGGCAGATATCCTGTTGCTCATTGTAACCGCTCAGGTCACGAGCCATTCGGCAAACAAATTCTTTGAATACCTGGCCACCGGTCGTCCTATTCTCGCGCTGGCAAGTCAGTCGTCCATTGTGGGAGTGGTTTCGCACCTGGGGGCAGGGCTTGTCGTGGACCCGGACGACCCGGTCGGAATACGACGGGCGCTCCAGACCTTCCACGCCCAGTGGAAGGCCGGGTTGCTCCCCACGCGGGTGCGCGAGCAGGTGCGCCAGTTTGACCGCCGCGAACTGACCAGAAACCTTGCCGCGATTTTTGACCGTCTCTTGGAGCCTGGAGGAAGCCGATAAAAGGGAACCAATGAGCAGGATTGGCATCTTCTTTCCTTCGCTCGCGGCAGGGGGGGTGGAGCGCATCATGGTGACGATGGCACGGGAGTTTGTCCGACACGGGCATGCGGTAGACCTGGTGGTCGGCAGCAAGTCCGGGGAGTTTCTGTCTACCGTCCCCCCCGAAGTGTCCGTGTATGATCTGCGCCTCCCGCCCCCGCACACCGCGCTGCGCCTGCCCGGTCTGATACGCTATCTCAGGCAGGAACGCCCTGCGGTCCTGCTCTCTGCGACCGATGGATCGAACCTGATAGCGCTGTGGGCGCGGCGACTGGCCGGGGTGAAGACGCGGGTGGTTATCACGGTTCACCTGGTCTGGAGCGAACACGCAGCCCTCGAATCCCGCAAAGGTTGGCAGAAGGCCATCAAATATCGTTTCGCCATGCCTCTGCTCATGCGTTTCTCATACCCATGGGCCGAGCGCGTGGTAGCAGTTTCCCATGGTGTTGCCCGCGGGCTTGCCAGCGTGAGCAAGCTGCCTCTGGACTGCATCACGGTAGCGTATAACCCGATTGTAACCCCGGACCTCCAGGAGAAGATGCAAGCTCCGGTGCAGCACGAATGGCTGACATCCAACACCATCCCGGTTATTCTGGGTGTTGGCAAGCTCTCCAGCGAGAAAGACTTCAGCACCCTCATTCGGGCTTTTGCCCTGGTCCGGCAGCACCGCCCCGCCCGCCTCGTCATCCTGGGCGAGGGACCGGAGCGTCCCCTCCTGGAAGCGCTGGTGCAAGACCTGGGCATCGCGCAGGATGTTGCCCTGCCCGGCTTCGTGGCCAACCCCTATGCCTGGATGAAACGGGCATCCCTCTTTGTGCTCAGTTCCCTGTTCGAGGGTCTGAGCACCGTTCTGGTTGAGGCCATGGCCGTCGGCACCCCTGTGGTGAGCACCGACTGTCCCGGAGGGGTGCGGGAAATTCTGGCGGAGGGGGACTACGGCATCATCGTGCCGCGCCGGGAAGCGGCGGCACTGGCAGAGGCCATCCGCACCACCCTGGACCACCCGCCCGAAGCCGAAACCTTGCAGGCGCATGCCTCCCTGTTTTCGCTCGATACCAGCGTCACCCGCTACCTGGATATCCTTGGCCTCGCCCATTGAGCATGGACGATAGAGACGATACAAACGAAACGATAGAAGCCATTCACCTGCTCGGCGTGGCCATCCACCCCGTCCCGCTGGACCGCCTCCTGGCCATCACTGCCGAGCGCATCCAGGCGCGTGAGCGGGCCATCCTGACCTACGTCAACGTCCACGGCATGAACCTGGCCTATCGTCTCCCCTGGTTCCGCGACTTTCTGAACCAGAGCGATATTGTTTTCTGCGATGGGTTCGGCGTCAAGTGGGGGGCACGTCTCCTGGGGTACCACATCCCGGAGCGCTTCACCCCCCCCGACTGGCTCGACCGCCTGGCGGAACTGGCGGCTCGTCAATCATTCACCATGTTTCTGGTGGGGTCTCGCCCGGGGGTCGCGGCAAAGGCCGCGGACTATCTGCAAGGCCGGTGCCCGGGCCTGCGCGTGGTCGGCACGCACCACGGCTACTTTGACAAAACGCCCGGCAGCGCTGACAATGAAGCGGTGATACAGACCATCAACGCGGCCCGTCCCGATATCCTCATTGTGGGGTTTGGTATGCCGCTGCAAGAGCGCTGGCTTATGGAAAACTGGGAACGGATTGATGCCCGCGTTGCGCTGACCGTCGGGGCCGCGTTCGACTACCTTGCGGGCGAGGTTCGGCGCGGCCCGCGCTGGATGACCGACCACGGCCTGGAATGGCTGGCGCGGCTGCTCATCGAACCGCGCCGCTTGTGGCACCGCTACCTCGTGGGCAACCCGCTGTTCCTCTCTCGCGTGCTCAGGCAGCGGTTGGGGCGGGGGAGGCAGAAGAAAACATGACCCAGCAGGCTCCCGTCACAACCGAACCGTCCACCTCGCCATTCACCTTCCGCAAGCAGGAAACCGTCCCGCTTATGCTGGCAACGGTCGCCGTGGGATATCCGCTGTTTCGGATGCTCGTTCCCGCGCTGGCCATGCCAATGCTGGTCATTCCGCCGCTGCTGCTGGTGCTCTGGCTGGTCTGGCGAATGCACCAACCGCGCCAGATGGTGCGGTCGCCGCTGGCCCTGCCACTCCTGATTTGCGCCGGTGCCCTGGTTGCCAGCAGCTTCCTGGGCGTTGCCGACGGCTCTGACCGGGTGGCGATTCTCTTCTTCTGGGGAGGGGCAACGGGGGTGGTGCTCTTTCTCCTCATTGATATGCTAGCGTGGGGGTGGTCTCCGCGCCTCGTTCTCCATGCCATCCTGCTGACGGTCACGATCCTGCTGGTGCATGCCTCGTGGGAGGTCATCAGCCGGTGGCTCTCGTGGATGGGAACCCGCCAGCCGGGGGAACCGCTCCTGCCGCCGTATGAAGCGCTGGACGTTATCGGGATGCACCATACCGCGGCGGTGATGCCCTTTGCACTCGGCACCCCCCTGGCCATTGCCGCGATGTGGCGCTCGGAACGAGCCTGGGAGCGGTGGGGGTGGGGTATCTGGTTGTTCTGGGCCGTCGTGGTCATCTTCTCGACCTCCTCCCGCGGCGGATGGGTCGCGACTGCTGCCGCGGCCGGGGCTATCCTGCTCCCGCTGATGTGGAGCACCTACCGCGCCGGGCAGTTCAGGCGGCTGCGGGCAACTGTGCTCCTCACCGGCGGG
>DAOTUF010000611.1:0-2824 GCA_034437495.1 Chloroflexaceae bacterium
ACCAGCCATCTCCCCGTTTTCTCTCGCCAACGAGCCGGGGGGGATGCTCCCGCTCCCTACCGGGATATCTGGCTTGCGGCTCTCCCCCAGGCACTCGAAGGGCTGCGGTGGGTGGGGGGGCAGCGGGTCGAGTACCATCACCTGGATATCCGCCACCTGGGTGACATCTACGAGGCGCTGCGAGCCGATGATGCTGCTCTGCCCTCATCTCTGCTTCCCTCCCCACCCCCATCCCGCTCCGGAACCACCCGCAAGTCATCCGGGAGGTACTACACCCCTGCCACCGTTATTGCCTTCATAGTCGAACAGACCGTCGGGCCGCTGCTGCAAGCCGCCATTGCGCACGCAGAGGAGGGGACCCCGAGAGAAGGGCAGGCAGCAGCAAAGGCCAGCGCGGTGCTGCGGCTGAAGGTGCTGGACCCTGCTGTGGGGTGCGGCTCCTTTCTGCTGGAGGTAGCCGCGTCTATGGCGCGGTTTCTGGCCGAACTGGAAGACCCACCCTCTTCTTCCCCCTCCTCCTCCCCGGCCTGCTGGCAATGGCATGTCGTGCGGGCGTGTCTCTATGGGGTAGACCTGGACCCGCTGGCGGTGGACCTGGCCCGTTTTTCGCTCTGGCTGAGTGCGGTCGAAAGCGGCGGCCCGCAGCCGGGGACGGGCGAGGAATGGGCCAATCTCTGGTGCTCCCTGGAACGCCACCTGCGCCCCGGTCACGCTCTCGTCGGGACACGACCAGCGCCCGGAGCCAGCACACCTCCTTTCCACCCTGGTGAGCGGGAGGAGGAGGCGGGGGAGCAGGATACCGGGCTGACCCACCGCTGCCGCGGTTTCCACTGGGGAGCGGCCTTTCCCGAGGTATTCTTCGACCGGGACGGATCTTTTCTGGGGGAGGGGGCCGGGTTTGATGCGGTGGTTGGCAACCCCCCCTACATCAGTGCCATTGAGCGCAGCCGCGGGGCCGGGCGCGAAGAACGCTCCTGCTGGAAGGAGTGGAAAGCGCAGTTTGCCAGTGCGCGGGGAGCCTACGACCTGTATGTGCTGTTCATCGAGCAGAGCCTCCGCCTGGTGCGGCGTGGGGGCATGGTCGGGGTCATCACTCCGAACAAATACCTCTCGGCTCCGTATGGCGCGGCGCTGCGGGCCTACCTGACCCACGAGCATACGCTGCTCCGGCTGCGCGATGTATCGGAGTTGGGGGTGTTCGCAGCAGCATCGGTCTACCCGGTCGTGAGCATCATTCGGCAGGGCCGGACCTCGGAGCCGTATGGGGTCGTGGTTGACCGCGTATCCCCCACAGAAGCAGGGGAGGAGGCGAGGGGGAGCGAGGGGCAGACTTCCTCCCCCCCCATCACCCACCCCTCCGCGCTGCTCAGTGCCCTGCCGCAGCATCTCTGGGGGTTCTTGCTGTCGGAGCAGGCCGGGGTGCTCGAAAAGGTCCAGCGCTGTTCCGAGCGGTTCGAGCAGGTGGCGCTGATACGGGCTTCGACCAGCGTGGCCGAAGCCGACCGCTACGGGGACTATCTGCGAGAGGGAGAGGGAAAGGGGGATGAGCAGGAGCAGTGTGGCTGGCGCGTCGTGAACACGGGACTGATCGGGCGGTGGGTGAGCCACTGGGGGCAGCGACCGCTCACCCACCAGCACCGAACCTACCGCTACCCGGTGCTCCCCCGCACGGCACCGGTGGTTTCTGCCAGCCGCCGCAGCCAGTTTGCCGCGCCAAAACTCATTGTCGCCCGGCTCGCCCGGGCCATGCGGGTGTGTGTGGACGAGGCGGGGCACTATGCTTCGATGAATACGACCTTTGTGTTTGCCCGCCCGGGTGGTCCCGACCTGTTCTACCTGGGGGCGCTGTGCCATTCGCGGCTGCTGCACCAGGTCGCTACCTGGTACTTTGCGGCCCTCCAGATGCGGGGCGGATATTTCCAGTTCCAGGCTCCCCAGGTGCGGGTGCTCCCCATCCGTCGGATAGCCTTTGCTACACCTCCCGACCTACGGGCGCGGCTGACCAGTGCAGCTGCGGCGCTCTCCCACGAGGGGGACGGGGAGGGGGTGCTTGCGCTGGTTCGGTCGTGCCTCGCCCACCAGCCGGAGCAGAGCGACGTGGTTCACGATATCCTGGTCTTCCTTGCCCGTCGGGTGGTTGCGGTAGCCGGGCAGGGGCAAGGGAGGGAGGAGCAGGCAGCTATAGAGCGGCTGATGGACCGCGTGGTGGAGGTGCTCTATGGCCTGACCGATGAGGAAAGCGCGGGGTTGGCGGTTCCCCCGCCTGTGGTACAATGAAGGCCGGCGTTGCATGGTCGAGCGGGGTTGCTGCTTTCCTCAAAATATGGAAACAATCACTGGCTAATACCGTCACCATGCACGCTCTTTCGTCTCTGCCGAGGTAGTTGTCAATGTCACGGGTAGTCCTTGAATCCGAGTGGTAGCCAGGAGCAGTGGTGCAACCTTACACGCCATCGTAGAGCCTTGTTCGCATATGCATGTGAGACCCCACTTGCATTGGGGCACTGCCCCGTAATGATACATGGTTTCCATCGCCCCTTGCACCTCGTCGGGAGCATAGGCCTCCCCCGCTGCCGGTGCAATCGCCTCATTGACAAGATGTCAGAAATACGTTACCATGCATATCGTTCGCTCTATCCCCATCGGTGGTGTGGAGAGAGGACCTGGCGATATGCAGCGATATACAAGGAGCTAGAGCTAGGTAGGCAAAACCTCCCCAGAAGTGAGCAGGAGTACTCGTTATGCACACGAGAGAAAGGAGCAGAATGCAGAAAAACGGTTTCCCAGAGGCACCAGCGGGCGAAAGCCAAGTCCCCTGGAACGC
>DAOTUF010000612.1:0-5495 GCA_034437495.1 Chloroflexaceae bacterium
GAAGCCCCACGCGGTCGTAGCGATATCGCCACCTCCCCCGACGGGTATCGTCCTGAACACTCACCTGGATGGGGAGCGCCCCCTGCTGTCGGGAGCGAGCATAGATTTCGACGGAGATGAGCGGCCCGCGTGAGCGGAAGGGTTGGCCGTGCAGCAGGGTGGTGCGGAAGAAGCGATAGGGGTAGCCCACATCCTGAATGTCGAGCGACAGGAGATGGTTGATCAGCCGGGTCGCTGCCCGTTCAAGCAGCCGGCGGGGATGGAGGATGGAGAGGATGGGGGGGAGTGAACGCCGCTGCTGCGGGTGCGGATAGCCCATCACCACGTCGTACTGCCCGACATAGGGCACCAGCGGGGCTACCTGTTCCAGGTTGGTCAGGCTGCTGGCGTCAATGAGCAGGACGTATTCCCCGCGGGCGGCGCGGCTCCCGTTGAGCAGCGCACGAGCATAGCCCTGCCTGCGCGGGTGGTGGATGACCATCACTGGGTCGTGGTGGGCCGCCAGATTATCGGCGATGGTCGGGGTGGCGTCTCTGCTGCCATCGTCCACGAGAATCACCTCGTAGTCGGGAAAGAAGCGCGGGATGACCGACAGACATTCTTGAACGACGGGGACCAGGATGGTCGCAGCCCCATACACCGGGACGATTACGGACAGGGGGATCTCATTTGTGGTCATGGGGGTGGCTCCAGGTTGCTCCTGCTCCTCTCCTGGTCTTGCATACCGGTCTTCGAGCATCTTGCCCTTGACCTCTTGTTCCCTCCGTAAGTATAGCATATCGTGGCGGCTCAGGTCCGGGACTCTGGGAAACCCCATCCCCTCCCGAATATTGCACCTTTTGCGACGCTGTGTTATACTCGCACCGTTCCTAAAGATTTCAGGGTTTCTTCCGACCCGTTCTCTCTTTGTCTAAATCTATCCCGAAAACCAGTTTGACTCTTTGAAACTGGGAAGGGTTATGAGCAAAGAAACGATGAAGTTCTTGCGACTGGTCGTGACAACGTTTCGCCTGGCGATTATGCGTATCGGGCCGGGCTGGATGTTCGGGTTGCTCACGTTCAACTTCAACCGCATCGCCGTCCACGATCTGGGCGCACTGGCCATTATCGTTGCCTCTCTCGTCGGACTTCACCACTTCCTCTCCCCGCTCCAGGTCTTCTTCGGGCATCTGGCCGACCGCTACCCCCTCTTCGGCTACCGTCGCAGCCCGGCTATTCTGGCAAGCGGGGTGCTCGGGGCGCTGGTCTTTCTGATGCTCCCCCGGCTGGCGGTCGGACTAGGAGAGAGTTCGCGGGTGTTTGACCAGGCAGCTTTTCCCCCCTTCTCAGACGTCATCCCGGCGGTGGGGGTGGTCGTCCTGGCGTTCGGGTTGTTCTGCCTCTTCGGGGTGGCGATTGCAGCCAACGGAAACGCAGCAGCGGCGCTGGTAGCGGAGGTGGTCGAAGAGAAGCAGCGCGGGACGGTCTTTGTAGTGGTCTGGATGTTCATGATCTTCACCAGCATCGCGTCCGCGGGGGTAGCCAAAGCGGTGTTGCCCACCTACGACCCCCACACGATGCAACTGCTCTATAACCTCACCCTGCCCATCGTGCTCATCAGCACCGTTGTGGGGTTGGTGGGGATGGAGCGCCGTATCTCGCCCGAGGAACACACCACCGTGATGCGCCGGTCGCGGGAGGAAGCCCGGGCTGAGGGGAGTTTCACGCTCCTGCGGCACCTGCTGAAGACCAACCCCCATATTTCCAGTTTCTTCTTCTTCTTGCTGCTGGCCATCTTCAGCATCTTTCTGCAAGATGCCATCCTGGAAATCTTCGGCGCGGAGGTCTTTGGGATGTCGCTCAAGGAGACAACAGGCTTTACCCAGTCGTGGGGCAGCGGGATGCTGGTGGGCATTGTTCTGATCCTGGGTGTCGTCCGGTTCTTCCCCCTCCCCCGCAAAACTATTGCGACCGTGGGGGGGCTTGGCATCGCCCTGAGCCTGAGTGCCATCGCTGCCTCTGCTTTCACACGGACCCCATCGCTCGTGACGCCCGGCCTCTTCCTGTTCGGCATCAGCACGGGACTGTTCAATGTCGGGGCGCTGTCGCTCATGATTGACATGTCGGTGGAAGGCTACACCGGGTTCTACATGGGGATGTGGGGGTTGGCGCAGGGGCTTGGCAACGGGTTGGCCAACGTGGTCAGCGGCGGGTTGCATACCGTCCTGATCCGACAGGGCGTGCTCGAGCCGTCTACGGCCTACGGCGTCATCTACGGGTTCGAAGCCCTGGTGATGGTGATGGCCGTCGTGGTGCTCCAGGGTCTCCGGATGAGTGAGTTCAAGCACCTGAGTACCAGTGATATTGAAACGGCCATGACCCTGGAAACGGCCACGTAGTCAACGTGAGCATATCAGCGTCGAGTCAAGACCAGCAAGACCAGCAGGAGCAGCGAGGAACGATGTATACCCCCGAACAGATAGCCCGGCGCAATGCTTCCCCCTGGACGCGCGTTCAGATTATCCTGGCTCCGATCCAGTTTCTTGCCTTCATCATCAGCTTTGCGCTGGTGGTGCGCTACCTGGCGACGGGAGACGGCTACTGGGTGGCGACCATCAGCGTATGGGTCAAGATTGCCCTCATCTGGGCGATTACCATCACCGGGATGTTGTGGGAAAAAGATGTCTACGACCACTACTTCATGGCGCGGGAATTTTTCTGGGAAGACCTCGGCAACCTGATTGCCATCCTCACCCACAACGCCTACTTTGTGGTGCAGTGGCTCGGGTGGAGCCAGCGGGAGGTCATGCTGGTGATGCTGGTCGCCTATATTGCCTACCTTTTCAATGCCACCCAGTTTGTCATCAAAGGGATTCGGTCGGCCCGACAACGGCGGGCCATGCATCTGCAAACGACGAGCGAGTAGACCGATTGAAATACGCGGTTGAAATGAGCAGTTGAAATGAGCAGTTGAGATGAGCGAGTGAAAGGAAGGTGGCGTATGCCTATCACATCAAGAGCAGTCGTTATTCCCCGTCGCAACGCGATTGAACTGGGGACGGTTCAAGTGACCGAACCCAAAGAGGGCAATGTCCTGATTCGCACGGCCTATACCTCCATCAGTGCGGGAACCGAGCGCATGCTGCTGGATGGTCGTATGCCGCACCCGGCGCTCTCCTTTCCCCTGGTGCCGGGCTACGAAACGGTCGGGCGCGTGGTGCAGTTGGGCAAGAAGACCCCCGACCATCTGTTGAACCAGCTGGTCTATGTCGGGGGGGCCCGCTGCTTCAAGGGCGTCAACCCCGCCTGGGGTGGTCAGAGCGAGTATATTTGTGCGGAGGCGGACCGGGTGGTGCCCCTCGATGGGATAGCCGCAGACGAGGGGGTGCTGCTGGCGCTTGGAGCCACAGCCATGCACGGCGTCCGCGTGGCGCAGGTGTCCCGAGGCGACCACGTCCTGGTGCTTGGTCAGGGGATTGTCGGGCAGCTGGCGGCTCGTATCGCCCGTCAGGAAGGGGCGGCCCGCGTGGTCGTTCTCGACCGTCTGTCAGCCCGCCTGGCCCTCTCGGAGGCCGACCAGGTGATAGACGTGACCAGAACGACGGTCGAAGAGGCGATGGAAGGCGAAAAGGTCGATGTCATTATCGAGGCAAGTGGCTCGATGGCAGCGCTGACCACAGCGCTCCCCCTGCTGGCCGACCAGGGGCGGGTGCTGCTGCTCGGCTACTACGACCGCGTTGACGTGCCCTATGCCCCGCTCTTCCTGCGCGAGGCCCGCGTCATGATTGCCCGCGAGTGGGAGACCGGACCGGATGGCGACCTTCCCCGCACCCGAGACCTGATTGCCAGTGAGCAACTGAAGGTGGGCAACCTGCTCACGCATCGCGTGCCGCTCGACAAAATTCAGGCGGCCTATCGGCTGGCGCTCGAAGACCCATCCTGCCTCAAAGTGGTGGTGGAATGGCCGCAAGACGGAACAGAGGGATGAGCCAGGTTGCTTCAGGGGTGCCTTTGTCTGGTCCCTGAGTGACGAGAAAGAACTGCAATGTCTGGACAGAACAACAACCATCGGCCCGGGGGAGGAAAGCACGCCGGAAAGCACGCCGGACGCTCCGCCCGTATGCTGGCCGTCTATGGCAAGGGGGGGATGGGGAAGTCCTTCTTTACGACCAACCTGGTCGCCAAGCTTGCCCTGCTCGGGCACCGCGTGCTGCAACTGGGCTGCGACCCCAAACACGATAGCTGCAATGCGCTGTTTGGCGGGGCCAGCCTGCCGACCCTGGGCGATACGTGGCGGCAGTTTCGGGAAGAAGGCCGCGAACGGGACTTGAAGGTGCATGATGTCGTCTTCAAGACGTCCATTATGGAGGGGCAGGCGACCGTGTTCGGGTGCGAGATTGGCGGGCCGGAGGTCGGGCGCGGGTGCGGCGGGCGCGGCATCAGCTTTGGCTTCGATGTGCTCGAAGAAATGGGCATCAGCCGGTGGGCGCTCGATTACGTCGTCATGGACTTTCTGGGAGATGTCGTCTGTGGCGGCTTCGCCATGCCCCTGGCCCGCTCCCTGGCCGAAGAGGTCATCATCCTCTGTGGCAACGACCGCCAGAGCCTCTATGCTGCCAACAATATTGCCCGCGCCACGGAGTATTTTGCCCGGATGGGCGGGCAGACCCGGCTGCTTGGCCTGGTTATCAACCGCGACGACGGAAGCGGTGTGGCCGAACGCTTTGCCGAGCGGGTAGGGCTGCCGGTGCTGCTCAAGATACCCCACAGCCGCACTGCCTGCGACCTGGCCGACTCCTTCCACCTGGCGCTGCTCGATGCCTCGTTTGACGCCCTCTTCGAGACCATCGCACAGGCCATTGTGACGCGCACCACCCCACCATTCGAGCAGGTCACGCCCCTGGACTATCAAGAATTTATGGCGCTCTTTGGGAATGTTCAACCAGAGGCGTCCCTCACCAGCGCCTTTGTCGAAGACCTGTTCGACACCCCCGCCGAGGCAGGGTCGCTCCCGCCGGTGCATCTCCACGAAGCGGCGATTGCCGAGCGCCTGGATATTGGGGGCACGGCGAAACAGGTGGCAACCCGGCTGCTCCAAGAACTGGGACTATATGTCACCGACGCGACTGTAGACCCCCAGAAGGGGTTGACCATCACCGTGGACGGGCACGTCATCATCTGCTTTGGCAGCGAACAGGACCTCGATAGCAAAATGGCGGTTCTGGCGGCTTTGCGCCACAGCGGTGAGCCATATCACTATGTAGATTTGCGCCGTCCCACCTCCCCGTTCTACCGGTAAGCGCTGCGGGAAGCGGGGTGTACAAAATTTGCGATATATGGTAAAATGCGCCTATATATGGTAAAATGAATTGGCACGTAGGAGAGATAGCTAGGTAGGCAAAACCTCCCCAGAAGTGAGCAGGAGTACTCGTTATGCACACGAGAGAAAGGAGCAGAATGCAGAAAAACGGTTTCCCAGAGGCACCAGCGGGCGAAAGCCAAGTCCCCTGGAACGC